>NZ_JBEOXI010000181.1:0-17205 GCF_040296465.1 Streptomyces sp. NPDC002130 | reverse complement strand
CCGGGCCGCTCGAGGCGATCTCCGCGCGGCGGGTCCGCCTGGGGAGTGCGGACGGCTCCGACCGGTCGGCGGCGGCGCCGCCGGGTGAGGCGGGGGACTCCGCGTGGTCCTCGGTGCGGCCGACCGCGCCGATGCCACGACGGCCCGCATCAGTCCCGCGACGGCGGGCAGGCAGCGGCGGCGGTGCGTCCGGCAGGGCGTCGCCACGACGGCTGCCGGTCGAGGGACTCTCGGTGCGGCGCCGGGCCGGAAGCGCGGACGCGGGGTCGGGTCCCGACCGGCCGGGCGCGGGCTCCTCGCCCCGGGGTCGTGACGGGAGCGCCGAGGTGGTGCTCGCATCCGTTCGGCCGGTGGCGGGGGTCGTCTCCTCGTCCGTCCTGCCCCGCCGGGGGCGCTGCTCGGTCACCGGGCGCCCGTGCGAGCTGACCAGCTTGGGGGTGTGGCGGCGGGGCAGCGCGACCGGGGCGCCCAGCTCCTCGTCGCTGTCGGTCGGGTCCGCCGTGCTGCGGGGGTCCGCGGGCTGCCGGCGCGGATCGGTGCGGCGGCCGGCGCTCTCACCCGGATCGCGGGTGAGGGAGTGGCGGGGGCGGAACAGACCGCCGTGTTCGCTGTCCTCGTCCTCGATGGCGCCCGGGAAGTCTCCGATGGGGTCCAGGTCGACGGGGGCCTCCAGCTCGACCGGGCCGTCCAGCAGGGCGGCGGGCAGGCCGGGGCGCTGCGCGGGCGCGTGGGACAGCGCGGCGCGGCGGCTGTCCTGTGGCGCGTTCTCCGGGGCCAGCTGGGGGCGGTCGAGACGGAACCCGATGCCGTTGGTGTCCGGGACGTCGTCGGTGAGCAGCGTGTCGGGGATGAAGACCACGGCGGTCGTGCCGCCGTACGGGGAGGGCTGCAGGGAGACCCTGACGTTCTGGCGCTGGGCGAGTCGGCTGACCACGAACAGGCCGAGCCGGTCGGTGTCGGAGAGCTCGAACTCCGGCGTCTCGGCGAGCCGGAGGTTGGCGTCCAGGAGCGCCTCTGCGGCCATGCCGAGGCCACGGTCGTGGATCTCCAGGGTGAAGCCGTTGGCGACACGCTCGCCCAGAACCTGGACGGCGGTGTGCGGCGGCGAGAAGACCGTGGCGTTCTCCAGGAGTTCGGCCACGAGGTGCGTGAGGTCGGCGACGGCCGGGCCGGTGATGGCGTTCCGGGGAAGGCGGCGGACCTCGATGCGCTCGTAGTCCTCGACCTCGGCGACGGCGGCGCGTACGACGTCCATGAGCTGTACGGGCTTGCGCCACTGACGGGAGGGCGCGGCGCCGGAGAGGATCACGAGGCCCTCGGCGTGCCGGCGCATGCGCGTGGTGAGGTGGTCGAGGCGGAACAGGTCTGCGAGTTCCTCGGTGTCCTCGGTCCGGCGCTCCATGGCGTCGAGGAGGGTGAGCTGCTTGTGCAGGAGGACCTGGCTGCGGCGCGCGAGGTTGACGAAGACCTCGGAGACGCCGGCGCGCAACTCGGCCTGCTTGACGGCGGCTTCGACGGCCGCGCGCTGCAGGGTGTTGAGGGCCTGGCCGACCTCTCCCATCTCGTTCTTGTCGTATTCGAGGCGCGGCACCTCGGTCTCGACGTCGACCTGCTCGCCCGCGGAGAGGCGGCGCATGACGCTGGGCAGGCGCACTCCGGACGCCTCGTGGGCCTCCAGGCGCAGCTGCCGCAGATCGCGGATGAGGGTGCGGCCGACGCGTACGGAAAGGAAGAGGGAGAGCAGGAGCGCGATCAGGCCGAGGGCCCCGGCGATGACCGCCTTGGCGATGACGCCGACGGCCACGGGGTGGACGCGGTCCTGGTAGCGGTCGTTGGCCTGGTCGTTGAGGGTGCCGAGCTCGTCGAGCACGTTGCCGGCGGCGCTGTCCCAGCTCTTCGCGGAGACGCCGCGGGGGGTTCCGGCGCCGGAGGAGACGGCGGCTTCCTCGGCCACGCGCAAGGGGGCGGAGGAGGCGTTCTTCCAGAAGCTCTGGTAGCGGTCGCGCTCCGCAACGGGCAGCAGCGGCAGGTTGACGTCGTACATCAGGGTGCGCTGGGCCACCAGGTCGGAGATGTCCCGCTCTTCGGAGTGGGAGATCCTGCCGACGATCAGGGCGGAGCCGAGCAGGGCGTCCTCGCGGGAGAGCAGTTCGCGGGCGCGGGCGAGATTGACCAGCGCGCGGTACTGCTTGTCCAGTTCGATGTTGTCGACCACGTGCAGGTTGGCGAGGAGGACGTAGCAGGGGTCGACGAGCCGGTTGTAGAGGTCGAGGGCCTGGGTGCGGTTGACGGTGCCGTCCTCGACGCTGCGGCGCAGCGACTCGATGCCGTCGAAGCCGTCCAGGACGGCGGTCAGCCGTTCGTCGGTGTCCGCGCCCATCGCGTCACGCACGTCCGGTTTCCGGGCGTTCTCGCGGATGCCGCTGACGGCCTTGTCGGTGGCGGACCGGCTGCGCCGGAGCGCGGCGAGGCCGTCGGACGCGCGGGGGTCGGCGAGGTAGACGAGGGTCTGGCGGCGTTCTTCCTGGAGGACACGGACGGTGTCCTCGATGGGGTAGCCGATCTCCTCCACCACGGACGACACGTTGAAGAGGTCGCTCGCCTCACGTCCCGTGAGCACGGTGGCGAAGGTCCAGATCGCGGTCAGGGACACCAGCGGCACGAGAAGCAGCGCCACGATCTTCCGGCGGATGGACTTCCCGCGAAAGCGCATGGCCTCCCCCAGCTCGGGCCCCCGGCTACCGGGGGTACACATGTGCGTCAACAAACGGCGCGAGCCTACTACCGACCCACAGGGAACTCGAAAGCCGGTCCGGAACCTGAACTTCCGCGCCAGCCACGAGGCGTGGCGAGTTGTCCGGGCATTGCGGGAGTTGTCTCCCCGAAACCGGTGGTGGCGGCGTGGGTCAACCCCCGAGCGACTCGTAGGCGGTTGGCTGAAATTTTTCGGTTTCCGGGAATCTTCATGAGCGGCCGTTCGTCCTTCTCTACGGGAAACGGGGGCGGAATCGGCCACAGGAGCCGCGTCCCGCACCTGGGCGGCGTAAAACAGCGCAAGCCGGGCAGCCACTGGGGAGCACGGGTCTTCGGATGCGAGCGAGCGGTCTGCTGGCGGTGGGGAGTGACACGGTGATGGGCACGGCGGAACGGCGCGGTGCGTCCAGGGCTGATGGGGCGCAGCTGACGGGGCATCAGGGCATCGATGCAACCGATCGCGACATCTCCGAGGGCGTCGCGGAGCCTTCGGGACAGGAGACGGGGGTTCTGAATCGCGAGGCGGGTCGCGACTCTCGGCAGCGGCAGTACTACCGGCCCCTGTGGGTCGAGGAGCCCGCGCGGCGGCGCCGCTTGCCGGATCCGGTGCGGACGGCGGCTGTACGAGCGGTCCTCCTCATAGCCGTGACCCTGATCCAGGCCATGGTGGCCTTCCTGTGCACGATGGCCGGGTCCTGGCTGGCATTTCCCATGGTGATCAGCAGTGTGGTCAGCACGATCGCGGCCACCTGGGGAGCGCTCGACGTGTGGGTGACCCGCCAGGTCTGGAACCAGCGCAACGGCGTGGTGTCCGTGCCGAGCAGCACGGCGCGGGCCCTGCGGCGCGAGCGGCGGCGGACCCGGCGGCAGGAGCGTGCGGCCGAGCGGACGCAGGAGCGGATACGCCGGCGGGGTGGAGCCGGGCAGTTGTCCCACTCGTGAGACAGGCGGCCCGGACACGTCGGCGGGGTGGAGCCGAGCAGTTGTCCCACTCGTGAGACAGGCGGCAGGTGCCGGGCCGAGGCGGCCGGGTCCGAGACCGGCCACCGGGCCCGGATCCGACCGGCGCCTTCTCACCGTGGGAGCGGGCTGCGTCTGCCCCTCCCCCGCGTCCCGCGCGAGTTCCCGCCTCGCCCGCATGAAAGGGCGTGGTCGGTCCACGGTGAGGACAGCCGTCGTACGGCCGTCCCGCTCGTACCGGGAAACCGCGCTCGGCCGGTGCACCGTCGGAGAGTTCGCCCCCGTGATGCGGACGGTGTCGCCGTCCCGGCGTCGGCCGGCGAACTGGAGGCGGGCGCCGTACTGGCCGGACCAGAAGTAGGCACCGCGACTGCCGTCTCGGCGGTGTGTCCGGCGAGCAGGTTGGTCACGGCGACTCTCGGCTGCTGGGTGGTGGACGTCCAGGTGCTCGGCGCGTTGGGGCGGTTCAAGCAGTCCGGCTTCGGACGCGAACTCGGGCCCCGCGGGCTCACCGAGTGCCGCGAGACGAAATACGTCTGGCGCAACACCCGCCCCACCCCCCAGGGTTGGTTCGACTGATCGAATCCCGACCCCGAGACACCCATTGAGGAACCGCCCATGAGACCAACCGCAGAGTCGACCGACCCCCACGGCCGGGACGACGCCGAACTCACCGAGTTCGGCTACAGACCCGAGCTCAAGCGCACCCTCGGCAACTTCCACACCTTCGCCGCGGGGATCAGCTACATCTCGATTTTGACCGGCACCTTCCAGCTGTTCTACTTCGGCTACGGCAGCGGCGGCCCCGCCTACTGGTGGTCGTGGCCGATGGTCTTCGTCGGCCAGTTCATGGTGGCTTTGTGTTTCGCGGAGCTCGCCGCCCGCTATCCCGTGGCGGGCTCCGTGTACAACTGGTCGAAGAAGATAGGCAATCCGCATCTGGGCTGGCTCGCCGGCTGGATGATGCTGATCGCCTCGATCGTGTCCATATCGGCCGTCGCGCTGGCCTACCAGCTGACGCTGCCGCAGATCTCGTCGTTCTTCCAGTTCGTGGGGGACGGCACCGGTACCTACGACGTGGCGACCAACGCGGTCATCCTGGCCGCGGTGTTGATCCTGTTTACGACCCTCGTGAACGCCTTCGGCGTCAAGTTGATGGCACGGATCAACACGGCGGGCGTGTTCATCGAGTTGATCGCCACCGTCGTACTGATCATCCTCTTCGCGGTCCACATCACGCGCGGTCCGCAGGTCGTCATGGAGACGCACGGTACCGGCGCGAGTTACGGAAACGGCTACCTGGGCGCCTTCCTGGTGGCCTCGCTCGCCTCGGCGTACGTCATGTACGGCTTCGACACGGCCGCATCGCTCGGTGAGGAGTCCCTGGACCCGACCCGCAACGCGCCGCGCGCCATCATCCGGGCGATCGTGGCCTCCTTCATCCTCGGCGGCCTCATCCTGCTCCTCGCGCTGATGAGCGTGTCCAGCCTGAAGGGCGACAAGCTGTCCACGGACGGCCTTCAGTACATCGTGCTGGACGTGCTCGGCCCGACGGCAGGCAAGGCGATGCTGTGGTGCGTGCTCATCGCGGTGACGGTGTGCGCCCTGGCGGTCCACACGGCGGCGGTCCGGCTGGCGTTCGCGATGGCCCGCGACAACAACCTGCCGGCGTCCTCGAAACTGGCCAGGTGCCACCCGCGGTTCCAGACGCCGGTCCTGCCGACCGTGATCATCGGGATCCTGGCGCTGGCGATCCTGGTGGTCAACATCCGCCAGCCGCAGATCTTCACCGTCGTCACCAGCATCGGCATCATCATGATCTACCTCGCCTACCTGGGGGTCACGGTGCCGCTGCTGGTCGCGCGGCTGCGCGGGAAGTGGCAGCCCGCGGGCGAGGGCCGGTTCTCCCTGGGCCGCTGGGGCCTGCCGGTCAACATCCTCGCGGTCCTGTGGGGCGCGGCCATGACGCTCAACTTGATCTGGCCGCGGGCCGCTGTCTACAACGCCTCTGCTCCCTACCACTGGTACCTGCGCTGGGGCGCGGTGCTGTTCGTCGCCGTCATCGCGGGCGGCGGTTTCGCCTACTACTGGTTCGTCCAGCGGCACCGGACCGGGGTGCTCGCCGAGCACCGTTCCGAGGCTTCGGCCACCGCTCCCGTCGCGGCCCCGGCGGCCGACTGAGGACCGTCGTGGCCGGTCGCGCGGTTCCCCGCGCTCCTAGGGCGTTGCCGACGCGGGGCGTTTGTACATCCTGGTCGCCGTGATCTCGCTGTGGACCGCCTCCCCCGACTGGGGCTGTTGCGGCAGGCCCGGGCGGAGGTGTTCCTCGACGCTGATGTACTTGAGGCCGGCCCTCAGGTCGGCGTCGTTGCGCATGCGGATGACGAGGGGGAACTCGGCCAGCGCGGTGGTGTCGAACAGGCCCGTGGTGTACAGGAGCTGCACGCCCAGGGCGTCCGACACCGCCCGCTGGAGTTCCAGCAGGTACGTGGCGTTGGCGCGGCCGATGGGGTTGTCCAGGAAGAGCGTGCCGGCGTGCCGGTGCTTGTCGCGGCCCCGGTCGTTGGAGCGCAGCGCGGCCATCGTGCAGTAGAGGGCGATGGCGGCGGTGAGGAGCTGCCCGCCGGAGAAGACGTCGCCCATCTGCCCGACGGGGACGCGCTCGGCGCGCAGCACGGCGTCCGGCTTGAGGATCTCGACGGCGACGCCCTTGGGCTGCAGCGCCGCGGCGACGCCCCGCAGCAGCAGGGACATGCCGTCCCGGCGCAGGTCGGAGTTCTTCTTGACGGCGGCCCGGGTCGCCTCGTCGATGACCTCGCCGAGCCGCTCCGTGAGCGTGGCCTGGTCGGGCTCCTCGAAGCGGATGCGGAGGAACTCCTGCCCCGACCACTCGCCGAGGCCCTCCGGCAGCCGCGAGAGCCGCTGGGCGGAGCGCAGGGTGGCCAGGGCCGACTCGACCAGGCCGCGCAGCCGGTCCACGATCGAGTCGCGGTTGCGCTCCAGCTGCTCCAGTTCGTCGGTCAGGACGCGCAGCCGGGGCGCGAAGGCGTCCGCCCACTTCTGGGCGTGCTCGGGCAGCGCGGCGGCGGGCAGTTCGCGGATCTGCTGGCGGGCCGGGGTGCGGACCTGCTCGTAGCGTGTGGAGTTGGCGTGCCGGACGAGGATGTCGCTCGCCTCGCGGACGGCGGCCTCGGCGGCGGACAGGTCGGCGGCGCAGCCGCGCAGCGAGCGCCGGGCCTCGGCGGCCGTCTGCCGGGCCTCCTCCGGGCTGCCGGGGTACGGCTCCGTCTCCTCCTGCTCCTCCTCGGTGGCGTGCTCGCGCAGCAGGTCGCGGAGCATGGCGGCGATCTCGTCGAAGCCGCTCGCCGCGTCCTCGGCGGCACGGTGGGCGTCGAGGAGTTCGGCGTGCGCCTCGCGTGCCTGGTTCAGCGCCTCGGTGTGGGAGGCGAGTTCGGCAGTGGCGGTGCGCAGCAGGGTCTGGGCGTGTTCGGCGTCGCGGGGCCGGATGTCCTCGGGGAGGTCGGTGTGGGCCTCGCCGTCGTCGGCGGGGGCGAGCCGTTCGGCTTCGCCGCGCAGCCGACCAAGCTGCTCGCTCGCGGTCGACATGCGGGTCTCCAGGAGCTGCACCAGCTCCTCGGCGCGGGCGGCGGCGGCCTGGCGGCTGGGGCCGTCGGAGCCGTCGGGTGATTCGAGGAGCTGCTCCGCGCGCGTACGGACCTTGTTGCTCAGCCGGTCCAGCTCCGCGCGGGCCGCGCTCTCGTCGCTCTCGGCACGGGCCTGCTCGGCGCGCAGGTCGGCGCCGACGCCGACCTTCTCGTACACCTGGGACGCGGCCCGGTAGGCCTCGCGCAGGGCGGGCAGGGAGGCCTTGGGGGTCTGGTTCTCGTCCTCGGGCACGTCGTCGGGGGCGCCGGCGATCTCGGAGCGCTCGGCGCGCAGCGTGCGGGCGGTGCGGCGGGTGTCGTCGGCGGCGCGCTGGGCGGCACGCCGGTCCTCGTCGGCGGCCCGGGCACGCTCCAGGCAGGCCTGGGCGCTCGCCTCGGACTCGGCCGCCTCGTCGGCCAGTTCGCGCAGCTTGACCTGCCAGCCGGCCCGCTCGCGCAGCCGGAAGGCGAGCCCGGCGAGGGCGTCGGCGGAGCGGCGGGCCTTCTGGGCGGCCTCCTGCCGCTCGTCGCGGACGCGCGCGGCCTCGGTGGCGACCTCGTCGGCCTCGGCCCGCAGGGTCCGGGCCTCGGCCAGTTCGGCCTCCGACTCCTCGGCGAACTCGTGGGTGTCGTGGGCGGCCCGGGCCAGTTCGGTCAGCCGGCCGGCGGGGCAGCCGGTGCGCCAGGAGGCGAGCCGGGCGGCCAGTTCGCGGTCCTTGCCGAGCCGGGCGGCGAGCGTGCGGATCTCCTCGTCCCGCTCGGTGGCCCGGGCGCGCAGCGCCTGCCGCTCCTCGTCGGCGGCGTGCTCGTCGTGCATGGCCGGGTTCGGCGGCACGAGGAACACGTCGCCGCTGTCGGTGTCCGGGGCGGGGGTCGGGGCGAGCAGGGCGGCGGCGGTGCCGACCGCCACGGCGGAGCGGGGCAGCAGTGCCGCGTCGCCCAGGGCTTCCCGGGCGCGGGCGTGGGAGTCCGGGTCGGTGATGATCACGCCGTCGACGAGTTCGGGCCGGGCGGCCAGCACGCGCGCGTGGTCGGCCGGGTCGACGGCCTGGGCGAGATAGCGCCAGCCGGGCAGCGCGGGGATGCCGTGCTCGCCGAGGAACTCGACCGTGGCCAGCACGTCCGGGCCGGGCGGCAGCAGCCCGCCGTCACCGAGCGCGCCGAGGATCCGGGAGTCGTCGGCGGCGGCCGTACGCAGCTCGAACAGCTGCCGCTCGGCGGAGGAGACGGCGTTGTCGAGCAGGTCGCGCAGGTCGTCGGCGAAGCGGTCGAGTTCCTCGGGGGCGAGGCCCTGTTCGCCGGCGGCCGGCCGCGCGGCCGGCTCGCCGTCCGTGCCGTGCCGGGGCTGCGGGATGCCCGGGCGGGTCTGCGGGGTGAGGCTGAGCAGTTCCGCCAGCCGCTCCTCCCCCGCCAGCGCCTCGGCGGTGCGGCGCTCGGCCTCGTACGACCGCTCCGCCGCCGTGGCGGCGTCGGCGGCGCGGGCCGCGGTGAGTTCCGCGCGGCTCTCGGTGGCAGCGGCTTCGCGCGCCTGCTCAGTGGCCCGGCGGGACGCCTCACGGGCCGCGTCCCAGGCTGCGACGGCACTCTTCTCGGCGTCGCTGGCGGCGAGGGCCGCGCGGGCCGGGTCGGCGTCGGGCGCGGAGTCGTCGAGCCAGCCGGCCCGTACCGCCTCGGCGGTCTCCTGCTCGACCTCGGCGAGGCGCTGCTTGAGGTGCCCGATCTCGCTGCGGGCGCGTTGTGCCTGGGTGGCGGCGGCGGTGGAGTCCCGGTAGGCCGCGTCGCTGACTGCCTGGAGGGCGGCGGAGCGCTCCTCCTCCTCGTCGGCGTGGCTCTCGGCCTTCTCCGCGGCTGCGTGCAGGGCGCGTACGAGGTCGACGGCGGCCTTGGAGCGGGCGGCCAGCGCCGGCGCGGCGTCCCGCTCGGCCTCCTGGATCGCGGCGGACACGCGGGTGACGCGGTCGGAGGCGGCGCGGTGACGCAGCACGGCCTCGGCGGCCTGCCACGCCGAGTACAGGGTGCGGGCGTCGGCGAGCTCGCGCTTCTGCGCGGCGGCGGACTTCTCGGCGCCGGCCAGCGCCAGCGAGGCGTGCCGGTAGGCGAGTTCGGCGGAGATCAGCGCGCTGCGCTCGCGGGCCGCCTCGGCGTGTGTGACGGCGTACGCCGCGGCGGTGACCCGCTGGGCCAGGTCGGCGGCCCGGCCTCGCTCCCGCACACCGCGCGCGGACAGCCTGCGGGCCAGGGTCCGGGTCCGGCGCTCGGCCGCGGTATGGATGTCACGGGCGCGTGAGCGGGCCTCGGCGGCCTCGACGATCCGTCCGAGGAGGTCGACGGACCCGGCGGTGAAGTCGCGTTCGGCGATCAGCTCGGCGCGCCGGCCCAGCTTGTTGCCGAAGCCGCTGACCAGGTCGGCGAGCCCGTCGGTGTCGCGGGTGTCGGTCACGGCACGCAGCAGCAGGTCGGTGAAGTCGGCGTCCTTCTTGACGGCGAAGAGACCGGCCGCCTCACCTTCGTCGGCGTTCATCTCGCGCTGGTAGCGGAAGAGTTCGGGGTCGAGGCCGAGGTCGCCGAGGTGCTCGATCCAGCGGTCGTGGATCTCCTCCCAGTGCACCTCCAGGTGCGGGTAGTTCTTGCCCGCCTCCGTCAGGGCGTCACGGAAGCCCTTCATGGTGCGGCGCCGTCCGCGCGCACTGGACTGGCCCTCGGCCGGGGCCCGTACGGCGGTGGCCTCCGCCACGGGGAGGCCGTCCAGGCTCAGTCCGGGGCCGGGCCGGAAGGAGTACCAGGCCTCGGCGAACTTCCGCGGGTCGTTGGAGACCTGCCGCCCGCGCCACTCGCTGACCTTGCCGACGACGACGCACTCGCCGGTCAGCACGTGCTGCCACTCCAGCGCGACGTGCCCGCAGTCGTCGGCGAGCAGGAACTTGCGCAGCACGCCGGAGCTGGCGCCGCCGAGGGTGTTGCGGTGGCCCGGCAGCATCACGGAGAAGATCAGCTTGAGCAGCACCGACTTGCCGCCGCCGTTCTCCAGGAAGAGCACGCCCGCGGGCGCGGGCCGGCGCGGCGGGCCGACCGGCTCCTCCTCGAAGAACTCCGCCTGGGCGGGCGCGGGGTCGGGCACGATCTCGCCCACACCGCGCAGGTCAAGCACGGTGTCGGCGTAGCGCGCACCGGCGGGCCCGATCGAGTAGAGGCGGACCCGGGACAGCTCGTACATGGCGGACTCTCGTAAGTCTTCGTGAGGTGGGGGGAGTTCAGGAGGAGTGGAACGGCAGCCCGGCGTCGGCGACCAGCTCCAGGTCGTCGCTCTCCTCGGCGGGCAGCAGCGTCGGCGTGCCGTCGGTGACCGGGACGACGCCCAGGTCCAGCAGCTCGGCCATGGCGGCGCTGCCGGCCATGTCGCGGACCTGGAGCTGGTAGCGGGCGGTCGTGCGGTACGTGCCGCCGTGGTCGTCTCCGGTGCGCTGCAGGAACCCGGATTCGGTGAGGAACGCGGCGGCCTTGGCGACGATGCCGGTGGTCGAACCGGCCAGGCGGCGGGCGTCCTTGGTGGCGCCGGTCGCACTGCGCCGTACCCAGATCCGCCAGGCGGCCTCCAGGCCGGGCGCGTCGGTCGCCGGGTCGGTGTTCTCGCCCTGCTCCTCGGCGCGCTCCTCCAGCCGGCGGCAGGCCTGGCGGACGAAGGCGTCGACGCCGTTGACCGTGATCCGGCCGATGTAGCCGTCGTCGGCGAGGTCCTCGGGGCGCGGGAACGCCATCGCGGCGACGGCGAGATGGGCGAGCCCGTGCAGGAACCGGTCGCCGCCGTCGGCGGACGTACGACGCGCGTAGTCGCCCATGCGGACGGCGAACACCGAGTCCTCGGCGGCGGTCACGGCCATGCCGGCGCGGGGGGAGACCTCCAGCACGATCAGCCCGAGCCCGGTCGCCACGGCGTCCGCGAGCCGCGCGAAGGGCGGGTCCTCGCGGTAGCGCCGCAGCAGGTCCGCGTACTCCGGGTCGCGGGCGGGCTGCAGCTTGGGCTGCAGGCCGAACGACACGAGCCGAGCCGCGTCGGCGGCGTCGGCGGGAGTGACGGCGGCTCCGGCCGCGGGGGCCGGTCCGTCCGGCTCGCTCCACTCGACATGCTCGCTCACGGTCGGGACTCCTTGTGCCACTCGTACTGACTCATGCTGCTTCCGTCCGGTCCGCCGCCATCCCCGCCGCGTCCAGCAGCGCGGTGCCGACGATCAGATCCGCGCCGCCGAACTCCGGGTCGTCGAGCTCGGTCCCGTCGTCCACGGCGAACAGCAGCTTCTGCTCGCCCTGGCGATAGGCCGTGCCGACCGGCGGGCTGGCGGCGTGCACCGCCAGCAGGGCCACCAGGTACGGCAGCTCGGGGTCCTGCCGCCGGGCCTCGGCCAGCAGCCCGGACAACCGGCGCGGCGCGTCCGCCGGCAGGTCGAGCAGCTCCTGCGCCGCCGCCAGCTGTTCCTCGCTGAACCGGCTGTCGTCCGGCGTGGCGATCAGATCGGGCTCGGGCATCTCCGCACCCAGGTGCTCGCGCTCCACCGGCGGCGTCAGCAGTATGTCGACCAGGTCCCCGACCCGGACGGACACGGGCGTGCGCAGCCCGGTGCCGCGGCCGAAGAAGGCGTCGGTGACGCGGACGGCCTGCTCCAGCGGCAGCGGCAGCACGGGCGAGACGAGATGCCCGTAGAGGTCTATGCCCGATGTCGTCAGGGGCGTGGCGAAGGCCTGCCGGTCCTGTTCTGCGCGGAACAGCGGTCCGGCCTCCAGCAGCCGGGACTGGAGCTGGGTATGCCGGCGGATGCAGTCCTTGACGATGTCGACGAGCTCGGCGGTGCGGCGCTTGTGCTCGGGGTCCTCGGACTCGTCACGGGCCTTGCGGATGTTGGTGAGGATCGCGTTCTCGTGGCGGTAGCGGTCGGCGACGTGTTCCAGGGCCTCGGCGATCATGTCTGGCACGGCGGAGAGCCAGTCCACCGCGCGCACGTTGCGCCGGGTCGCGTCCAGGGCGCGGCGCAGGGTCTCGGAGTACTGCACGGTCCGGTAGCGGGCCTGTTCGGCGGCGAGCTGGGCGTCGGCGAGCCGGCCGCGGCTGATCAGGATCTCCAGCTTGACCTCGGCGGCGATCTGCGCGCTGGTGACGTCCGTGTCGAGGGCGCCGACGAGGACGTTGACCGCCTCGTCCGTCGTGCGGAGGTAGACCGTGCCGCCGGGGCCGGGGACCTCCTCGATCAGCTTGAAGTCGTAGTCGCGGCGGACATACGTGCCGTCCGCGTTGAACGTTCCGTACACGGCGCGGAATCCGCGGTCGACGCTGCCGACGTTGATCAGGTTCTCCAGGACCCAGCGGGCCACCCGCTCGTGCTCGCCGGCGGGGCGCTGCGCGGCCTGGGCGGCGATGCGCGGGATGAGGCGGGCGACGATCTGGTCGTGGTCCGCGCCCGTGTCGAAGTCCATGTTCAGGGTGACCAGGTCGATGGCCGCGAGGGCGACCTCCGCCATGCCGTACACCGAGTACTCGCCGGCCAGGTTGGCCTTGCGCGCGTCCAGGTCGTGCAGCGGCGCTGTGCAGGCGAGCGCGCGCAGGCGCCGCGCCAGGCCCTCGTCGGCGGCCGGCCCCGGGGCGGGGCGCGGCCCCGCGCTGAGCTGGGGCGGAACGCTGTCCGTCGATGCAGGCGAAGTCACGGTGCACAGACTAGGTCCTGGGTCTGACATCGGCCCAAACGACGCGGTGCGGCTCCTCAGCCGTCCTCACCGACGCGTCGGCGGTACACCTCGACGACCCGCTCCAGAGAGTCGTCGAGGTAGCCCGCGAGCAGACGCTCGGCCTTCTCGCGGTCCCCGCCCTGAAGGGCCTCAAGAATCGCGACATTTCGCGCAATGTACGGCTCGTGCAACCGCTGCGGCTCGTCCACTACATGGAAGGCCAGCCGCAGTTCGGCGAAGACGCTCCGCATCAGCTCGGCGGTGCGCTCGCTCGCGGCGAGGGCTACCAGTTCCCGGTGGAAGTGGATGTTGGCCGTACCCACTCCCTTCCAGTCACCTTCCCGGGCCGCCGTCCGCCCCTCCGCGACCGCCCCGGCGAGCCCGTCCAGGCCGTAGGGCGGCTCGCCCAGGCCACGGACGACGGCGCACTCGACGAGCCGCCGGGTGCGGTAGATGTCCTCGACGTCCTCGACGGTCAGGACCCGGACGAAGACCCCCCGGTTCAGCTCGTGGACGAGCAGGCGCTCGTGCGTGAGCAGCCGGAACGCCTCGCGCAGCGTGTTGCGCGAGACGCCGAGCGCGCCGCCGATGCTGTCCTCCGACAGGCGGGTGCCGGGCGGGAAGTAGCCCTCGGCGATCCTGCTCCTGAGGATGTCCGAGACCCGCTCCGCGGTGCTGGTGCGCCCCAGGAGGGCCCGGTCGTCGGCGAGGTCCTTCAGCTGCTCTGCCATGCCGGAATTCAATCGCAGATCCCAAGAACGAACCAACATGGGTATTGAGGGATCGTTGAACAATCCTCTACGGTGCTACGCACGGCGTCGCTTCCCCCATCGCGGCCCCGACCGCTTCCGCACGGCACGGCTCACCCCGAAGCACCCTCCGTCCTCCCTCTGCGAGGTGCCCATGAGCTCGACCCCTCCACCGCAGGCCCTGACCGACGACACACGCCCCGCGAGCCCCGAACGCACCTCGGACGACGGGGCGTTCGGCTGGCTGCGCGCCCTGGGCCCGCGTGGCCGCCGCGCGTTCGCCGGTGCCTTCGGCGGCTATGCGCTGGACTCGTACGACTACTTCACGCTGCCGCTGAGCATGGTCGCGCTGTCCGCCTACTTCGGCCTGAACAGCGGCCAGACCGGTCTCTTCACCACGGTCACCCTGGTGGTCTCCGCGGTCGGCGGCGCCCTCGCGGGCGTCCTGGCGGACCGTGTCGGCCGAGTGAAGGCGCTGATGGTCACGGTGATCACCTACGCGGTGTTCACCGTCGCCTGCGGTTTCGCGCCCAACTACGAGACCCTGCTGGTCTTCCGCGCCCTCCAGGGCCTCGGCTTCGGCGGCGAGTGGGCGGTCGGCGCGATCCTGGTCGCCGAGTACGCGAGCGCCAAGCACCGGGGCCGGACGCTCGGGGCGATCCAGAGCTCCTGGGCGGTGGGCTGGGGCATGGCCGTGATCGCCTACACCGTCATCTTCTCGGTGGCCGGCGACGACCTGGCCTGGCGCATCATGTTCTGGACCGGCGCGCTGCCGGCGCTGCTCGTCATCTGGCTGCGGCGCAGTGTGCACGACGCCCCCGAGGCCGCCGCGGCGCGTGAACAGAGCGCGGAGAAGGGCTCCTTCACGGCGATCTTCAAGCCCGGCCTGCTGCGGATCACCCTCTTCGCGGTACTGCTCTCGACCGGAGTCCAGGGCGGCTACTACACGCTGGCCACCTGGGTGCCGACGTATCTGAAGTCCGAGCGCGACCTGTCGGTCGTCGGCACCGGCGGCTATCTGACGTTCCTCATCTCGGGCGCCTTCATCGGCTACCTGACCGGCGGCTACCTCACCGACAAGCTGGGGCGGCGGCGCAACATCTGGCTCTTCGCCCTGCTGTCGGCGCTGTGCATCCTGGCGTACGCGAACATCCCCAGCGGCGCCAACACCCTGCTCCTGGTGCTCGGTTTCCCGCTCGGGTTCTGCATGTCGGCGATCTTCAGCGGCTTCGGCTCCTACCTGAGCGAGCTGTACCCGACGGCGGTGCGCGGGACGGGGCAGGGCTTCACGTACAACACCGGCCGAGCGGTGGGTGCCGTGTTCCCGACGACGGTCGGGTTCCTGGCCGACAGCTGGGGCGTCGGCGGCGCACTGGTCTTCGGCGCGATCGGCTACGGCATCGCGGCGCTGGCGCTGCTCGGGCTGCCCGAGACGCGCGGGAAGGAGCTCGCGTGAACCACACCGGCACCGAGGACCGCCCCCTGCTCCTCGTGGACGAGCACGCGCGCGCGTGGAGCCCCGCAACGGCCCGGGCTCGCTTCCGGGAGGGCCTCACGGGCCCCACGGCGGGGGTCGCGGCGGGCCACACCCAGGTCAACCTGATCTCGGTGCCCGCCGACTGGGCCTACGACATGCTGCTGTTCTGCCAGCGCAACCCCAAGCCCTGCCCGGTCCTCGACGTCACGGACGCCGGCTCCTGGACGACCGTGCTGGCCGACGGCGCGGACCTGCGCACCGACCTGCCGCGCTACCGGGTGTGGCGGGACGGCGAGCTGGTGGACGAACCGACGGACGTGCGCGCGTACTGGCGGGAGGACCTGGTGTCGTTCCTCATCGGGTGCAGCTTCACCTTCGAGTGGGCGCTGGGAGAGGCCGGCGTGCCGATCCGCCACGTCGAGCAGGGCCGCAACGTCCCGATGTACGTGACGAGCCGGCAGTGCCGCCCGGCGGGGCGGCTGCACGGGCCGCTGGTGGTGTCCATGCGGCCGGTGCCGCCCCGGCAGCTGGCGGCGGCGATCCGGGAGAGCAGCCTCATGCCCGCGGTGCACGGCAGCCCCGTGCACTGCGGCGATCCCTCCGGGCTCGGCATCGCCCACCTCGGCCGCCCCGACTTCGGGGACCCGGTGGACGCCGAGCCGGACGACATCCCGGTCTTCTGGGCCTGTGGAGTGACCCCGCAGGCGGCCGTGATGGCCTCGCGGCCGCCGTTCGCCCTCACGCATGCCCCGGGGCAGATGTTCCTCACCGACGCCCGCGACGAGCAGTACCGCGTGGCCTGACAGGAGACACGGCACATGACCTCGATCGACCTGAACGCCGACCTCGGCGAGGGCTTCGGCCGCTGGCGGCTCACCGACGACGAACGGCTGCTGTCCGTCGTCACCAGCGCCAACGTGGCGTGCGGTTTCCACGCCGGGGACGCGGTCACGATGCGCCGGGTGTGCGAGCTGGCGGCCGAGCGCGGGGTCCGCATCGGCGCCCAGGTGTCCTACCGGGACCTGGCCGGGTTCGGGCGGCGCGCGATGGACGTGCCGCCCGCCGAGCTGGCGGCCGAAGTCGCCTACCAGATCGGCGCGCTGGAGGTCTTCGCCCGCGCGGCCGGTGCCCGTGTGGCCTACGTGAAGCCGCACGGCGCGCTCTACAACCGGGTCGTGCACGACGAGGAGCAGGCCGCCGCGGTCGTCGACGGCGTGCTCCTCGCGGACGCCGCGCTGCCCGTGCTCGGACTGCCCGGCTCGCGCCTGCTGACGCTTGCCGGGAAGTCCGGGCTGCCGGTCGTCACCGAGGCGTTCGCTGACCGGGCGTACACCGACGAGGGCACCCTGGTGCCGCGCACCCGGGAGGGCGCCGTGGTCACCGACCCGGACGCCGTCGTGGAACGCTCCCTGGGCCTGGCCCGTTCCGGCGAGGTCGTCTCCCGCTCGGGGACGCGCATCGGGGTCCGCGCCCGTTCGCTGTGCCTGCACGGCGACACCCCGGGCGCGGTGGAGCTGGCCCGCCGGGTGCGCGAGCGGCTGGAGGCCTCGGGGGTCCGGGTGGAGGCCTTCGCATGAAGGTGCTGTCCGTCGGCGAGGACGCCCTGCTCGTCGAGGTCTCCTCGGACGACGAGGCCCAGGCCCTGCACGCGGAGCTGCTGCGGCGCCGCGCGGAGGGATCGCTCTCCGCACGCGAGATCGTGCCCGCGGCCCGCACGGTCCTCCTCGACGGCCTCGACGACCCCGCCCGGCTGGCCGCCGAACTCACCGCCACCGAGCTGCCGCCCACTCCCCCACGCGCGCGTGCGGTCGTGGAGATCCCGGTGCGCTACGACGGTCCGGACCTGGGTGACGTCGCCGCGCACTGGGGCGTGCCGGAGAGTGAGGTCGCCGGCATCCACGCGGAGACG
>NZ_JBEOXI010000180.1:0-17352 GCF_040296465.1 Streptomyces sp. NPDC002130 | reverse complement strand
CTCCACGCCACCGTGGCGATCAGACCTTGAGGGGCTCGCCCTCGTCGTCCCGCGCCGCCGGTCCGGCGACCGCCTGCGGCGTCTCGTCGTGCGTGAGGTCCGGCAGCCGGTGCAGCCACTTCGGCAGGTACCAGTTGCGCTCGCCGAGCAGCGCCATCACGGCCGGCAGCAGCACGCCCCGGATGATCGTCGCGTCGATCAGCACCGCGGCCGCGAGGCCGACGCCCATCTGCTTCATGGACTGCATCGACAGTGTCCCGAAGATCGCGAACACGGCGACCATGATGACCGCGGCACTGGTGACCACCCCGGCCGTGGTGACCACGCCGTGCCGGATCGCGTCCTTCGTCGCAAGACCCCGCAGCCGCGCCTCGCGGATCCGGGAGACCACGAACACGTGGTAGTCCATCGACAGGCCGAACAGGATCACGAAGAGGAACAGCGGCAGCCAGGTGATGATCGCGCCCACCCCCTCCGCGCCCACCAGGGACGCGCCCCAGCCGTGCTGGAAGACGGCGACGAGGATGCCGTACGCGGCGCCCACCGACAGCAGGTTCAGCACGATCGACGTGACCGCGATGGTCAGCGAGCGGAACGACAGCAGCATCAGCGCGAAGGCGAAGACCACGACGAAGGCGAAGACCGGGGCGACCGCTCCGCCCAGCTGGTCGTTGAAGTCCTTCGACCCGGCGACCTGCCCGGTGATCGGGGCCTCGACGCCGTCGACCTTGCCGAGGGTGGCGGGCCGCACGTCGTCGCGCAGCGTGTCCAGGCTCTCGCCGGCCTTGTCCAGGTCGGAGCCGCCGACCAGCGGGACGTACACGTAGGCGAGGTTCTGCGCGTCGTGCAGCTTGATCTCGACCGGACCCCGCGAGGCGCCCGAACTGATCGCTCGCGCGCGGAAGTCGGCGAGCGCGGACTTCACCTCGGGGGCGTTGATGTCCTTCGCCTTGACGACCACCTCGGCCGGCTCGGAGCCACCGGGGAAGGCGTCGTTGAGCCGGTTGTAGGTCTGCACGATGGGCAGCGAGTCGCCGAACTCCTGGTCCAGGGTCAGCTGCTGGGTCTTCATGCCGAGCGCGGGCGCCGCGACCGCGAGCAGCGCACCGGTCGCGACGACCAGCGAGACGGCGGGCCTGGCGAGCACGACCTTCAGGACGGCGCTCCAGAACCGGCTGCCCTCGGAGGTCCGGCTGCCGGTGCCGTTCTTGCGGCGCTTGTCGGGGTGCAGGAACGGGATCCGGCCCTTCTCCACGCGCTCGCCGAGCAGCGAGAGCAACGCGGGCAGCACCGTCACCGAACCGACCATGGCGACCGCGACCACCATCAGGGAGGCCAGGCCCATCGCCTCGAACGTGGCGAGCCCGGTGAACAGCATGCCCGCCATCGCCACGCACACGGTGACACCGGAGACGATCACGGCACGGCCACTGGTCGCCGCGGCGATCCGCAGCGCGGTCTCCGCGTCCCGGCCCGCCGCCCGCTCCTCGCGCTCACGGCGCAGATAGAACAGGCAGTAGTCGACCCCCACGGCCAGGCCGACCAGCAGCATCACGGAGCTCGCGGTGTCGTCCATCGGCTGCCAGTGGCTGACGATGCTCATCAGACCCATCGTCGCCATGATCGCGGTGACCGCGAGCGCCACCGGGAGCAGCGCGGCGACCACCGCGCCGAACGCGATCAGCAGAATGCCCAGGGCCACCGGCACGGCGGAGTACTCGGCCTTCTGGAAGTCGTCGCCGAACGCGTCGGAGAACGTCTTCATCATGCTGGCGCCGCCGATCTCCTCGATCCGCAGCGAGGAGTGTTCCTTCTGCACGCCCGCGACGGCGTCGAGCACGGGCTCGACCCGGTCGCCCGCGGTGTCGGAGTCACCGCGCATGTCGAACTGCACGAGCGCGCTGCGCCCGTCCTTCGAGATCGTCTTCGTGTCGTACGGCGACGTCACGTCGGTGACCTTGCCGGTCGCCTCGACGGCCTCGACGACCGAGGCGACGGCGTTCCTGAACTCCGTGTCGGTGGCCTTGAGGGAGCCGTCCTTCGCCTGGACGAGGACGGTCTCATTGGCCGGCTCCTCGATGCCGGCGTCCTCGATGATCCTGGCGGCGGTGTGGGTCTCGCCCGACAGCTGGTCGCTCTCCTTGACGTCGACCGTGCCCATCGCCGAACCGAGCCCCATCGCCAGGACGACGAACAGCACCCAGATACCGACGGCAGCCCATCGGTGCCGGGCGCTCCAGCCACCGGCCCGGGCGGCGAAGCCCCGCACCCGTATGTCTTCGTTCCCCATGACCGGACTGCCCCCTCGAGATGCGGTGGCGGCCCCCTGCCGCCCCCTTCCGCTTCGAAGGTATGGGCCGGATAAAGCCATCTCGTCGTGCTGTCCGATGAAGTGACAGGGCCGGAACTCATCCCCATGGAGTGAGCCTCTCCCCACTGGGGAGGACCCCCGGAGACTGTGGTCCCTTACACCTATCGGCAGACATACCGGGCTCCTCGGGTGTGTGGATCCTGAGCAGACGGTTGTGCCCCGCGAAGACCGATGAGTAATTTACGGGGCCGGGCAGCTGCCCGCCGCGGCCGTCGTGCCCACCCCCACGGGGCACGACGGCCGCTCTATCGTGAGCGGATGACGACGACATACGCGGCCCTGCTGCGCGGCATCAACGTGGGCGGCAGCAGGAAGGTCCCCATGGCCGACCTGCGCACGCTCCTGACGGACCTCGGCCTCGACGACGTCCGCACCTACCTGCAGAGCGGCCAGGCCGTGTTCGCCTCCGGCCACGGCGGCGAGGAGTCGCTGGCCGCCGAGATCGCGCAGGCCATCGAGAAGCGCTTCGGGTTCGGCGTCGACGTGATCGTGCGCGACAACACCTATCTGAAGGCGATCGCCGACGCCTGCCCGTTCCCGGCCGCCGGCCTGGAGCCCAAGCAGCTCCACGTCACCTACTTCTCCGCGCCCGTCACCCCCGACCGCTTCGCGGAGATCGACCAGGACGCCTACCTCCCCGAGGAGTTCCGCCTCGGCGACCGGGCCCTGTACCTGTACGCCCCGAACGGCCTGGGCCGCTCCAAGCTGGCCGAACACCTGTCGAAGCCGCGCATCAACAAGGGCGTGATCGCCACGACCCGCAACTGGAACACCGTCGTCAAGCTCGTGGAGATGACGGGTGCCTGAGCACAACCCCGCCGTCGAGGCCGCGATGGAGGGCGAACTCGCCCTGCTCACCCCGAAGGTCCGCCGCTCGCCCGAACGGGTCGGGGCGCTGCTCCACCCCGACTTCCACGAGTTCGGCGCCTCCGGCCGGCACTGGAGCCGGGCCGCCATCATCGCCTCACTGGCCGCGACCACCGAGCCGGGAGCCCGCCCCGTCGCCGTCTCCGCCCTGCGCGGCGTCCAGCTCGCCCCGGACCTCGTCCACCTCACGTACGACACGGAGTACGACGGCAGCCGCGCACACCGCAGTTCACTGTGGCGGCGCACGGAGGGCCGCTGGCTGCTCTACTTCCACCAGGCGACCCCGTTCAGCGAACGGGCAACGTGACGCGCCTGCCCCGGGCGGGGCGCGCACGACGTCATGCCGGCCCTGCCCTCCGGGGCCGGGCCAACCCGTCGGTCGTCCCCGTGAACACCTCCGCCGTCCGCTGCGTACCTACCGACGGACGGCACGAGAACGGAGTCTCGCGAGAGGAATCGCACGGCCACCGACAGGAGCCCGCAGTCATGAGCGACACGAACCTCGTCTACGCCTACGCGGTCCTGCGCCGCACCCCCGAGGCAGCGGCGGCCACGCCCCATCTGCGCGGTGTCGCCGGAGAACCGATCCACCTGATCACCCCGGCGGTCACCGGCCCCCAGCTCGCCTTCGCCATCGGCCACGTCCCGCCCGCCGACTACGACGACACCCCCCTCCAGGCCCATCTCCACGACGTGGACTGGCTGGAGTCCACGGTCCGCTCCCACCACGCCGTGGTGGCCGCCCTGGTCGCCTCCGGCGCCGCCGTACTGCCCCTGCGCCTCGCCACCGTCTACCGCGACGAGGACCGCGCCCGCCAGGCCCTGGACACCCGGCGTGGCTACTTCCTCTCCCTGCTCGACCGCCTCACGGGCCACGTCGAACTCGGCGTCAAGACCTACGCCACCCCGGACATCACCCCACCCGAAGCCGACACCGAATCCGCACCGGACCCGGTCACGGGCCTCGGAGTCGGCCGCGCCTACCAGGTCATCCGCCGCCGCAGACAACGGCGGAACGACGAGGCCTGGCGTACGGTCACCCAGGCCGCCGCCCGCCTCACCGACACGGCCGCCGCCCTCGCTGTCGACCGCGTCGCCCACACCCCCGAACGCGGCAGCCTGGCGGGCTCGGCCCCCGGCACCAACATCGGCAACGACGCCTATCTCGTCCCGGCCGACCGCGTCCACGCCTTCCGCACGGGCATCCTCGCGACCGCCGAGGGCGTCCCCGGCCTCCGCGTGGAGATCAGCGGCCCCTGGGCCCCCTACTCCTTCGCCCTGCAACCGGAACCGTACGAGGAACCGGCGGCGTGAGCGTGGTCCCGCGGCGGCCCGGCCGGCGTCAGGCGCTCGCGGCCGCGGGCAGCGGCATCCGGGCCGCCTCGTACCGCTCCAGCACCACCCGTGCCACCTCCGGCGCCGGGCCCAGGACGTCCGCCAGGACATCCGCCTGCGCCGCGCCCCGGGCGATACGGTCCGGGAGGAAGCCGGGGGCCAGGACGTACGGGGCGACAGCGACGCGGGAGCAGCCGAGGGCGCGGAGTTCGCGGACCGCGTCCTCCGTGCGCGGAAGGGATGCGGAGGCGAACGCAGGCCGCACGGCGCACCAGCCGGTGTGCCGCCACTCCCGCGCGATTTCTGCGATCACTGCGATCGCCTCCGGGTCGGTGGACCCCGCCGAGGCCAGGACGACCCCGGTGGAGGACTTGTCGGCAGGCGTCAGGCCCGCCTCGTACAGGCGCCGCTCCAGTGCCGCCAGGAGCAGGGGGGAGGGGCCGAGGACGTCCGCCTGGTGGATGCGCAGCTGCGGGGGCGCGTCCGCGAGGACCGCGGGGATATCCGCCTTCGCGTGAAACGCCCGGGTGAGCAGGAGGGGCAGGGCGACGACGTCGCGCACGCCCTGCACCGCCAGGGACTCCAGCACCCCCTGCACCGAGGGGACGTTGAAGTCCAGGAAGCCCGTCTCCACCCGTACGTCGGGGCGCGTCGCGCGCACCCGGCGTACCAGGGCGTGCACCGTCGCGGCATGCCGCGGGTCGCGGCTGCCGTGGGCGATGACGAGGAGAACGGGCTTGTTCGTCATGGGACTCAGTTCTTCACCAGCAGGCCGCGGCTGCGCAGCACCCACCGCTCCAGCGGGCTGAAGATCAGCAGGTCGATGGCGATGCCGACGATCAGAATCAGAAGGATCGCCTCGAACACCATGGCCATGTCGCTGGCGTTGCGGCCGTTCTCCAGCAGCTGGCCGAGTCCGACACCGAGGTCGGGGAAGGACGCGATGATCTCGGCGGCCATCAGGGAGCGCCACGAGAAGGCCCAGCCCTGCTTCAGGCCCGCCACATAACCGGGCAGGGCCGCCGGCAGGACGATGTGCCAGGTGCCCTTCAGACCCGTGGCGCCGAGCGTGCGGCCCGCGCGCAGGAACAGCGGGGGCACCTGGTCCACGCCGGACACCAGGCCGTTGGCGATCGAGGGGACCGCGCCGAGCAGGATCACCGCGTACATCATCGAGTTGTTCAGGCCCAGCCAGATCACCGCCGGCGGCACCCAGGCGACCGACGGCAGGGACTGCAGGCCCGACAGGATCGGGCCGATCGCCGCGCGGACGAACTTCACCCGGGCCACGATCAGGCCCAGCGGCGTGCCGATCAGCAGGGCGAAGAGGAACCCGAGCAGACCGCGCGAGACGCTGGTCCAGATGTAGCCGAGCAGCTCGCCCTGGAGCCACGCCGTCTGCACGACGTCCCACACCGCGGACGGCGCGGGCAGCTTGGTCGGGTCCTCGACGACCTTGAAGGAGACGAGCGCCTGCCAGACCGCCAGCACCAATGCCACGGCGAGGACGGGCGGCAAAACCTTCTGGGTGAAGGTCTGCCGGAACGGGACCCGGCTCGTCTGCCGCGTCTCCAGCGCGTCGAGGCCCGCCTCCAGCCCGGCGAGATCGTTGCCGTCCTTGGCGACGGTCGTCGAATCAGTGCTGGCCATGACGGCGGATCTCCCCACGCAGTTCTTCGGTGATCTCGACGGACAGCTCCGCCACGGCGGTGTCCTCGATGCGGCGCGGATGCGGGATGCCGACCGTCCACTCCCGCGCGATCCGCCCGGGGCGGGACGACAGCAGCACCACCCGCTGCGCGAGCCGCACCGCCTCACGCACGTTGTGCGTGACGAACAGGACGGACACCTGCGTCTCGCGCCAGATGCGGGTCAGCTCGTCGTGCAGCACGTCCCGCGTGATGGCGTCCAGCGCCGCGAACGGCTCGTCCATCAGCAGCAGCTTGCTCTCCTGCGCGAGGGCACGCGCCAGCGCGACACGCTGGCGCATACCGCCCGACAGCTCGTGCACCCGCTTGCCGTACGCGCCCTTCAGCCGCACCAGTTCGAGCAGCTCCTCGGCCCGCTCCCGGCGCTCGGCCTTCGGCACGCCCCGCAGCTTCAGGGCGAGCTCGATGTTCTTGCCCGCGGTCAGCCACGGGAACAGCGCGTGCTCCTGGAACATCAGCGCCGGGCGGCCGTCCGTGGCGATCTCGCCGGCGGTGGGGCGGTCCAGGCCCGCCACCAGGTTGAGCAGCGTGGACTTGCCGCAGCCCGAGGCCCCCAGGAGGGTGACGAACTCTCCGGGCGCGACATCGAGGGTGATGTCGTCCAGGACGAGCTGCTGTCCGGCGGGGCCCGAGAACGACTTCGACACGTGCTCGATCCGGGCGGCGTGCGTGGCCGACTCGGTGCCGTCGGCGGCCTTGGTGAGGGTCGTGGCCATGGTCGTCACCTCCTGGGAACTCTTCACAATGCGGCTTCGGATCGGGCTTACTTCACGCCGAGGCCGGCGTCGTCGACCGCGGGCTCGCCCTCGGCCTTCAGGACCTTGTTCAGCGGAACGAGGTCGTAGATGCCCTTCAGGTTCGGCTTCTCCAGCAGACCCGCCTTCACCGCGTGCTCCGCCTCGGTGTTGAGGGTGGAGGCCAGCGGGTCGTCGGTGAACCGGATCGACTTCCACGCCGGGTCCAGCACGTCGGCGGGCAGCGCCTTGCCGGTTTCCTGCTCCAGCAGCTTGTTCGCCGCCTCCTTCGCCGCGTCCGGGTTCGCGTTGATCCACTTGTTGGTCTCGACCGAGCCCTTGAGCACGGCCTCGACGACCTTCGGGTGCTTCTCGAGGAAGTCCTGCCGCACGATGATGTTCGTGATCACGAACTTCTTGTCCGGCCACAGCGTCGACTCGTCGAGCAGCACCTTGCCGCCCTCGGCGACCAGCTTCGACGCGGTCGGCTCCGGCACCCAGGCGCCGTCGATCGAACCGGCCTTGAAGGCGTCCGGGGTGACCTTGTTGTCGCTGCGGACTACCGTGACGTCACCCTTGCCGCTCTGCGGGTCGACCTTCCAGCCCTGGTCCGCGGCCCAGTTGAGGAACGCCACGTCCTGCGTGTTGCCGAGCTGCGGGGTGGCGATCCGCTTGCCCTTGACGTCCTTCAGCGACTTGACCTTGTCCGGGTTGACGACCAGCTTCACACCGCCGGACGCCGAACCGCCGATGATGCGCAGGTTCTTGCCCGCGGACTTGGTGTAGCCGTTGATCGCCGGGGACGGGCCGATCCAGCCGATGTCGATGGACTTGGAGTTGAGCGCCTCGATCTCCGAGGGACCGGCGTTGAAGACGGCCGGCTCGACCTTGGTGGCGCCCAGGGCCTTCTGGAAGAAGCCCTTCTGCATACCCACCAGAGCGGTGCCGTGGGTGAGGTTGCCGAAGTAGCCGATCTTGACGGTGTCGAGACCGTCGATCTTCTTGGCCCCGGCGGCGACCTTGGCGGCGCCGTCGTCCTTGGCCTCGGAGCCGTAGCCGCAGGCGGCCAGTGTGAGCAGGGGAAGTGCGGCGATGACCGCGAAACCGCGGCGCAGAGCGGATGAAGCAGGCACGGGAGGTGGTCCTCTCGGAGGCCCGGCGGTCACGGTCTCTCAGGTCGTGGCCGGGAGGTCGGCAGGTTTTCGTCTACGGCGGTGGGGGGTGAGGGCGCGCAGGCAGTGCGCGTACGTCAGCGCACACATCGCGCCACTCCGCCCTGCCCGCTGCCGAGAGCACCGCTGCCGACGCGGCCGCCCTCCTTCGCGAACGTGGAGTAGAAGTCGGGGGAGTTCATGTCAGAAGTCCCACCCGTCGTCCTCGGACTCGTCCTTGACCGGCTCCGGGGCCGCGAAGGACTCGCCGACCATGCCGGCGGTGAGGGTCTGGCCGTCGTTCGGGTCGATCAGGATGAAGGAGCCGGTACGGCGCGAGTCGGCGTAGGAGTCGACCGGCAGCGGCTCGGCGGTGCGGACCTTCACCCGGCCGATGTCGTTGGCGACGAGCTGTCCCGGGTGCGGGTGCAGGGACAGGTCGTCGAGGGTGAGACGGGACGGGATGTCCTTGACGATCGCCTTGACCGTGCGGGTGCCGTGCTTGAGCAGCACCCGGTGCCCGACCGTCAGCGGGGCGTCGGCCACGTGGCAGACGGTCGCCTCGATGTCCTGCGTGGTCGCGGGCGCGTCCTTGCTCGGCACGATCAGGTCGCCGCGCGAGATGTCGATGTCGTCCTCCAGCAGGAGGGTCACCGACTGCGTCGTCCAGGCCACGTCCACCGGCTCGCCCAGCAGGTCGATGCCGGAGATCTTCGAGGCGCGGCCCGACGGCAGCACCGTGACGGACTCGCCCACGCGGAAGGAACCGGCCGCGATCTGACCGGCGTAGCCCCGGTAGTCCGGGTGGTCCGCGTTCTGCGGGCGGATCACGTACTGCACGGGCAGCCGGGCGTGGCAGTGGCTCAGGTCGTGGCTGACCGGCACCGTCTCCAGGTGCTCCAGCACGGTCGGGCCGCCGTACCAGTCCATGTTCGCGGAAGGCTCCACCACGTTGTCGCCGACGAGCGCCGAGATCGGGATCGCGGTGACCTCCGGGACGCCCAGCTCCGTCGCGTACGCCGTGAACTCCTCGGCGATGGCCGCGAACACCGTCTCCTCGTAGCCGACGAGGTCCATCTTGTTGACGGCCAGGACCACGTGCGGCACGCGCAGCAGGGCGGCGATGGCCGCGTGCCGGCGGGTCTGCTCGACCACACCGTTGCGGGCGTCGACCAGGATCACCGTCAGCTCGGCGGTGGAGGCGCCGGTGACCATGTTCCGCGTGTACTGCACATGGCCCGGGGTGTCGGCGAGGATGAACCGCCGCAGGGGCGTGGCGAAGTAGCGGTAGGCCACGTCGATGGTGATGCCCTGCTCCCGCTCGGCCCGCAGACCGTCGGTGAGCAGCGCGAGGTCCGGGGCCTCCTGGCCGCGGCTCGCGGAGACGCGCTCCACGGCCTCCAGCTGGTCGGTGAGCACCGACTTGGAGTCGTGCAGCAGCCGCCCGACGAGAGTGGACTTGCCGTCGTCGACGGAGCCGGCGGTGGCGAACCGCAGAAGCGTCGTCTCCGCGAGTTCCTCGGTGGTGATCGTGCTCATCTCTAGAAGTACCCCTCGCGCTTGCGGTCTTCCATCGCGGCCTCGGACATCTTGTCGTCGGCGCGGGTGGCGCCGCGCTCGGTGAGCCGGGAGGCGGCGATCTCCACGATCACCTTCTCGATGGTGTCGGCGTCGGAGTCCACCGCGCCGGTGCAGGACATGTCACCCACGGTCCGGTAGCGCACGAGCCGCTTCTCGACGGTCTCGCCGTCCTTCGGCCCGCCCCACTCGCCGGCGGTCAGCCACATGCCGCTGCGGGAGAACACCTCGCGCTCGTGGGCGTAGTAGATCTGCGGCAGCTCGATGCCCTCGCGGGCGATGTACTGCCACACGTCCAGCTCGGTCCAGTTGGACAGCGGGAACACGCGGACGTGCTCGCCGGGCGCGTGCCGGCCGTTGTACAGGTTCCACAGCTCCGGGCGCTGGCGGCGCGGGTCCCACTGGGAGAACTCGTCACGCAGGGAGAACACCCGCTCCTTGGCCCGCGCCTTCTCCTCGTCGCGGCGCCCGCCGCCGAAGACGGCGTCGAACTTCTCCGCCTGGATCTTCTCGGTCAGCGGCAGCGTCTGCAGCGGGTTGCGGGTGCCGTCCGGACGCTCCTTGAGGACACCGCGGTCGATGTAGTCCTGCACGGAGGCCACGTGCAGCCGCAGCCCGTGCTGCTCGACCGTGCGGTCGCGGTAGTCGAGGACCTCGGGGAAGTTGTGCCCGGTGTCCACGTGCAGCAGCGAGAACGGCACCGACGCCGGCCGGAACGCCTTCAGCGCCAGGTGCAGCATGACGATGGAGTCCTTGCCGCCGGAAAAGAGGATCACCGGCCGCTCGAACTCGCCCGCCACCTCGCGGAAGATGTGCACCGCCTCGGACTCGAGGGCGTCGAGGTGGGAGAGCGCGTACGGGCTTTCGGTCCCCTCGGAAACGGTGGCGACGGTCGTCGTCATGCCAGTCCCCTTTCGCTGAGCAGGGCGTACACGGACGCCGCGGACTCCTGCACGGTCTGGTTCTGCGACTCGATGCGCAGGTCGGGCGACTCGGGCGCCTCGTACGGGTCGTCGACCCCGGTGAGCCCCGTGAGCTCGCCCGCGGCCTGCTTGGCGTACAGGCCCTTCACGTCCCGCTCGCTGCACACCTCGACGGGCGTCGCGACATGCACCTCGACATAGCCGGTGCCGTTCGCCTGGTGACGCCCCCGCACCGCGTCCCGGCTGTCCTGGTACGGCGCGATGACCGGGACGAGGGCGAGCACGCCGTTGCGGGCGAGCAGCTCGGCGACGAAGCCGATGCGCTGCACGTTGGTGTGCCGGTCCTCGCGGCTGAAGCCGAGGCCCGCCGAGATGAACTCGCGGATCTCGTCGCCGTCGAGCACCTCGACCCGGTGGCCCTCCTCGCGCAGGCGGCCGGCCAGTTCGTAGGCGATCGTGGTCTTGCCGGCGCTCGGCAGACCCGTGAGCCAGACGGTGGCTCCGGTCGTCACGTCACTCTCCTGAATCGTCGTCGTCATCCGTGCAGCCCGCACTCGGTCTTGCTGCGGCCCGCCCAGCGACCGGCGCGAGCGTCCTCGCCCTCCAGGACCCGGCGGGTGCAGGGGGCGCAGCCGACGGAGGTGTAGCCGTCCATCAGCAGCGGGTTGGTCAGCACGCCGTGTTCGGTGACGTAGGCGTCCACGTCGTCCTGGGTCCAGCGGGCGATCGGCGAGATCTTGACCTTCTGCCGCTTCTCGTCCCACCCGACCACCGGGGTGTTGGCCCGGGTCGGGGACTCGTCGCGGCGCAGACCGGTCGCCCAGGCCTGGTAGTCCTTCAGGCCCTCTTCCAGCGGCTGCACCTTGCGCAGCTTGCAGCACAGGTCGGGGTTGCGGTCGTGCAGCTTCGGGCCGTACTCGGCGTCCTGCTCGGCGACGCTCTGGCGCGGGGTGAGCGTGATGAGGTTGACGTCCATCACGGCCTCGACCGCGTCCCGGGTGCCGATGGTCTCCTCGAAGTGGTAGCCCGTGTCGAGGAAGACCACGTCGACGCCGGGCATCGCCCGGGCGGCGAGATGGGCGACCACCGCGTCCTCCATGGAGGAGGTCACGCAGAACCGCTTGCCGAACGTCTTCGCCGCCCACTGGAGGATCTCCAGCGCGGTGGCGTCCTCCAGATCGCGGCCCGCCTGCTCGGCGAGCCGCTTCAGGTCCTCGGTGGTGCGCTCTTCCTGAGCGGTCGTCATATCTGTGCCCCTCCGGAATCGGATCGCTTCAGTCCCTGGGCCAGCAGCCCGAGGAACTTCAGCGAGAAGGCCCGGCTGCACGCCGCGCATTCCCACGCACCGTGCCCCTCCTCGCTGGGGCGCAGGTCCTCGTCCCCGCAGTAGGGGCAGTAGAACGGGGCCATCCGCTCGCTCACGACAGGGCCTCCTCGCCGGCCCGGGCCGCCCAGGTGGCGAACCGCTCGCCGTCCTCGCGCTCGGCCTGGAACCGCTTCAGGACGCGCTCGATGTAGTCGGGCAGCTCGTCGGAGGTGACCTTCAGACCGCGCACCTTGCGGCCGAAGCCGGCCTCCAGGCCCAGCGCCCCGCCCAGGTGCACCTGGTAGCCCTCGACCTGCTCGCCCTGGTCGTTGAGCATGAGCTGGCCCTTGAGACCGATGTCCGCGACCTGGATACGGGCGCAGGCGTTCGGGCAGCCGTTGAGGTTGATGGTGAGCGGCTCGTCGAAGTCCGGCAGGCGCCGCTCGAGCTCGTCGATCAGCTGCGCACCGCGCTGCTTGGTCTCGACGATGGCGAGCTTGCAGAACTCGATGCCCGTGCAGGCCATGGTGCCGCGCCGGAACGTGGAGGGCCGGGCGGTCAGGTCGAGGGCCTCCAGGGCCTCGACGAGCGACTCGACCTGGTTCTCCTCGACATCGAGGACGATCATCTTCTGCTCGACGGTGGTGCGCACCCGGCCCGAGCCGTGGGCCTCGGCGAGGTCGGCGATCTTCGTGATCGTCGCGCCGTCGACGCGTCCCACGCGCGGGGCGAAGCCGACGTAGAACCGGCCGTCCTTCTGCCGGTGCACACCGATGTGGTCGCGCCACAGCTGGGACGGCTGCTCCGGAGCGGGCCCGTCCACCAGCTTGCGCTTGAGGTACTCGTCCTCCAGGACCTGCCGGAACTTCTCGGCGCCCCAGTCCGCGACGAGGAACTTCAGGCGGGCGCGGGTGCGCAGCCGGCGGTAGCCGTAGTCACGGAAGATCGAGATGACGCCCTCGTACACGTCCGGCACGTCGTCGATCGACACCCAGGTGCCGAGGCGCACGCCCAGCTTGGGGTTGGTGGACAGGCCGCCGCCGACCCAGACGTCGAAGCCGGGTCCGTGCTCGGGGTGCCGGACGCCGACGAACGCGACGTCGTTGATCTCGTGCACCACGTCCAGCACCGGCGAGCCCGAGATCGCCGTCTTGAACTTGCGGGGGAGGTTCGAGTACGCCGGGTTGTTCAGGACGCGGCGCTTCATCTCCTCCAGGGCCGGGGTGCCGTCGATGATCTCGTCCTCGGCGATGCCCGCCACCGGTGAGCCGATCATCACACGCGGGGTGTCGCCGCAGGCGGTGACCGTCGACAGGCCCACGCCCTCCAGCCGGTTCCAGATCTCGGGCACGTCCTCGATCCGGATCCAGTGGTACTGCACGTTCTGCCGGTCCGTGATGTCGGCGGTGCCGCGCGCGAACTCCTGCGAGATCTCACCGATGACCCGCAGCTGACGCGTGGTCAGCGCCCCGCCGTCGATCCGGACGCGCAGCATGAAGTACTCGTCGTCCAGCTCCTCCGGCTCCAGAACGGCCGTCTTGCCGCCGTCGATGCCGGGCCTGCGCTGGGTGTACAGACCCCACCAGCGCATCCGGCCGCGCAGGTCGTTGGGGTCGATCGAGTCGAAGCCCCGCTTGGAGTAGATCGTCTCAATGCGTGTCCGCACATTGAGACCGTCGTCGTCCTTCTTGAACTGCTCGTTGCCGTTCAGTGGGGTGTGGTGCCCCACGGCCCACTGACCCTCACCGCGGTGACGGCTCACCTTGCGGCGGGGAGTCGCGGCGGCAGGCTTCTGCGGGGTGGCGGCCATGGTTGATACGTCCTTCGGGACAGGCGGGAAAGCGGCTCTGACCTGCGCGCGTGGACGCATGGGCAGAGGGCGCGTCATTGCGCAGGAGTGAGGCTGGGAAGAAAGATGTCGGGCGCGGGCTGAGTACGCTCAGTGCGCCGGACAGATGGCGCTGGACATGCGGCCGAGGTCGACGTGCCGCCGACTCACCAAGGCAATCCCAGTTCCAGACATGACGGAAGCGTGTCACGGCGATCTGGACACAGTCCAGCTTCGTCCAAGATGCGGACACCCTTGTCTCGCACAGCAAGACAAGGGTGGTGTTGGTCACATCGGGTGCACCCGACGTGTCCGTCCAGGTCAGACGGGGAACGCCCCAGGCCACGGTCCCGGAGCGGCGACCTCCGCCTCCTCCTCGACCTTGGTGTCGAACAGCTTGAAGCCCCGCCGCCGGTAGTTGTCCATCGCGTGCTCGCCGTCCTTGCTGCAGGTGTGCAGCCAGACCCGCTTGGTCGGCGTCAGTCCCGCCCAGCGGTCCGCGAGGTCCCAGGCCCGGGCCGCGCCGTACGACAGCAGGTGTCCGCCGATGCGCCGGCCGCGGAAGGCGGGGAGCAGCCCGAAGTAGACGATCTCCACGACCGCGTCGTCCTGCGCCTCCAGCTCCACGAACCCCGCGGGCGTGCCCCGGTCGTACGCCACCCACGTCTCCACGCCGGGCCGCTCCAGGTGCTCCACCCAGCGTGCGTACGGCCAGCCGAGCCGGTCCGTCCAGACGATGTCGCCGCCCACCGACGCGTACAGGTACCGGCTGAACTCGGGCGAGGGCACCTCGGAGCGGACGACCCGGACGTCCCCGTCCGGCGCGGCGGCCGGCAGCAGGTCGGTCGGGGCGGTCTGCTCCAGGGACCAGGTGGTCACGGCGATGGTGGTCATACGGGTCAGAAAATCATCTGACCTACTCGTCTGTCGATCGGTCCCGTACTCCGCGGGGGCGCCGGTCAGCCCAGCGCCCGGTCGACCGACGTCAGCGGCAGCGCGAACAGCATCCGCCCCGACTGGGACCAGACCTCGCCGGTCTCCTCCCAATAGGACAGGGAACCCGAACCGCCGCTCCAGCAGTTCCGTGTCTCGTCCGTGCCGCACTCCGCCGCCCGGGCGCCCTCGGTGTCCTGGCGCCACAGCGTCCCGTGCCCGCCCGGACTGCCCGCCGCGCGGTCCAGGTACCACCCCGAGCGGTAAGCCAGCACACCCCGCACCTCGGCCGTCTTCGTCTCGTACGCCTCGGTGGGGACCGCCCGCCCCGAGGAGTCGGTGGTGAGCGGGCCGGAGAGGCCCGGGTCCCGGCTCAGCGCGTAGCGCCACAGGCGGGTGCGCCGGTCGCCGTCCGCCGGCGCCCAGTCGCTCGCGACCAGACTGTCCGGGGAGGTGCTGCGGTCCAGGGAGACGGTGGCCGGGCGGGATGTGCCGTCCCCGCCGGGCAGGGTGTACGACCCGACGGCCGGCAGCACGAAGCGGTAGCCGTGCGCCGCCCAGCCGCCCCGCACCCGGCCGACCGCGTCGGACTCGACGGTGGCCCGCTGGATGCGGTCCATGTCGTACACGTACAGCGCGTCCCGGTCGCCCTCCCGGGTCGTCACCAGCAGCTTGTCCTGGTACCAGACCATGCCGGACAGCGGGGAGGCCAGCCCTCGGTAGTCCCGCCCGCCGTCCACCGGGACGGCCAGCAGGGCCCAGGTGTAACGCAGCGCGCCGGGGTCGTTCGCGTCGACGAAGGCGATCTTGGCCAGGCCCTGCCCGGGGGCCGGACCGTCCAGGGAGCCGCCCTCGGCACCCCGGGTCCAGCCGGAGAGGATCACGCGGTTGCCGCCCCAGCGGCCGTCGTCGTCCGCGTCGCCCGAGGTCGTGACCGCGCCGGCCCGCCAGCCCCGGGTGTCGGAGCCGCCGAAGCAGTACGCGCGCGTGGCCGCCGGTTCCACCGGCAGGCTGCGCTTCTCGGCAGTCGAGCAGTCGGCCGCGTCCCGCAGCGGGAGGTCCGCGCCCTCCAGTACCGTGCCGACGCCGACCGGCCGGCCCATCTTCGACGCGAGCCGGTCCAGCCACCGCCCGGGCACCCGGTGCTCGGCCAGGGGCAGCTGCCCGGCCACGTCGGACGCGGCGACCGGCTCGAGAGCCCCGGGAGCGTCGGCGACCGTGGCCTGCGAGGCGCTGATCAGGGTGGCGGCGGCGGTGAGCGCGAGGGCCGTCCCGGCCAGGGTCGCCCGCAGCGCCCTGCCCCGCCTGCGCCGCCGGTGTCTGCCGCGATGCTTCATAACGTCCTCCCGAGACGGACCAACTGCGCCTGATGATCCGCACGTTGACGGAGGAGCAGGTGGGGTGGTCCGTAGAGGGATGCTACGGCAGGTGAGCGGTGCCGCGGACGAAGACCCCGCAAATATGCGAAAGATGCACCCCCGGGGACGGCTTGTACGGCACGCGCAGTGAACCTCAGGGCGCCGCCGCGGCCCCGCTTCGCCTGCTCACCGCCGGTGCGGTCGAGTGCGGCAGCAGATCCCGGGGGTCGGCGGGAAGCAGCACCTCGACCTCGGCCTCCTCGGCGAACCGGTACGGCCGGTGCTCCAGGAACGCCCCCAGATACCGCCGGACCCGCGACATCTCGGCCCGCACCGTCACCGTGCGGGCCGGGTCCCCGAACACGTCCCCGGCCAGCCCCGAGGCGCTGCGGCCGGAGCGGTGGACGGCGAGGAGATACAGCAACTCCGCGTGCCGGGGACTCAGTTCCCGGACCCAGGAGCCGGCTCCGCCGCGCACCTCCACCGACCAGCGCCGCGCCTGCCTGAGGTCCAGCACGATCCTGGCCGGACCGTGCGGCACCGGCTCGTCGGCGGCCGCCCGCACCAGCCAGCCCCCGGCCAGCGGCTCCACCGAGCACGGCCCGAGCGCCGGCAGCCGTATCGGGCCCGCCGACAGCGACTTCGGCAGTGCCACGCGCCGCACGTACGGCATCCCGCTGACCGCGGCGGTCCAGCCGTCCGGGTCGACGACCAGCGCACGGCCGCCGAGCCGGGCCAGCATTGGCGCCGCCACCGCGCGCAGCCGCTCCAGCGACTCCGTGTGCATCTCCCGCAGCCGGGCCTCGGCCAGTTTGGCCACCGAACCGACCCAGGCGAGCGTGGCCGGGTGCATCGTCTCCAGCGGCCCGCTCACGTCCACCACGCCGAGCAGCCGGCCGTCCCGCGGATCCGTCAGCGGAGCGCCCGCGCAGGTCCAGCCGGCCTGGGAGCGCACGAAGTGCTCGGAGGCGAAGACCTGCACGGGCCGGCGCACCACGGCCGGGGTGCCCACACCGTTGGTGCCGACGACGTCCTCACGCCAGTCCGCACCCAGCTCGAAGCCGAGCCCGTCCGCCTTGCGCAGCACCGGCGGGCTGCCCTCACGCCACAGCACCCGGCCGTCCTCGTCGGCCACCACCATGATGTGGTGGGCGACGTCCGCGGCCGCCAGCAGGCCCTCCCGCAGCACCGGCAGCACATGGCGCAATACCGACGTCTCGCGCCGCCGCTGCACCTCCTCGCGGGACAGCGGGTCCGCC
>NZ_JBEOXI010000179.1:0-17371 GCF_040296465.1 Streptomyces sp. NPDC002130 | reverse complement strand
GGCCAGGCGGGCCTGCTCGACCCCGAGGAGGCCGAGAGCCTGGAGGACGCCCTGGAGCTCAGGCGGCGTGCGACCCCGCGGACCGTGGGCGAGGCGAAGAAGTCGGCCACGGGTATGCGCTGCCCGAACTCCATGAAGACGCGCTCCAGGACACGTACCGCCGACAGGGAGTTGCCGCCGACGTCGAAGAACGAGCGGTCCGGCGCGATCGGGTCGACGCCCAGCTCGGCCGCCCAGAGCTTGTGCACCCTTCCCTCCAGCTCGTCGAGCTCGAAGTCCGTTGGCGTGACGACCGGTTCGGCCCGCAGGGTGAGGAGTTCGTCGCGTGCGAGTTTGCCGGTCGCGCCGTACGGAATCCGGTCGAGCAGCACCCAGGACTGCGGTACGAGGTAGTGAGGCAGCACCTCGGCCAGCTGCGTGCGCAGCGGGGCGCTCCAGTCACCGTCGGGCTCATGCGCCGGGGACAGCACCACGAAGGCGGCGAGTTCGGTGTCACCGGACTCGTCGGGACGGGCCAGGACGACGGCCTCGCGCACACCGTCGAGGCGACCGAGCGCCCATTGCGCCTCCTCGGGTTCCACCCGGTAGCCGCGGATCTTCACCTGGTCGTCGATGCGACCGATGTACTCGAGGACGCCGTCGTCACGCCACCGCACCAGATCACCGGTGCGGTAGCGCCGTTCACCCGAGCCGGGCGCGTCGAAGAAGCTGCGTGCGGTGGTCTCGGGGTTGTTGTGATAGCCGTGCGAGACGGCGACTCCGCCGATGACGAGTTCGCCGGGGACACCGACCGGCACCGGCCGCCCCGAGTCGTCGACGACGACGAGCGTGACGTTGTCCACCGGCCGTCCGATCGGTACCACCGTCTCGGTCGTGGGATCCACCTGGTGCGAGGTGACCACGACGGACGTCTCGGTGGGCCCGTACTGGTTGTACAGCCTCAGCTCGGGGCATCCGGCGGCCAGTTCACGCAGCTCGGGAGTGAGGGTCAGCTTCTCGCCGCCGATGAGCAACTGGCGCAGGGACGGCACCGTCCTGAGCTCCTGCACCAGGTATTTGAGGGGGGTGAACGGCACGCTCATCCGCTGCACCTCGAAGTGGCGCAGCTGCGCCGCGACGGCTGCCGGGTCATAGCGGGTCTCGTCGTCGATGGTGATCAGCGCCTGCCCCGAGGCGAGGGTGGAGAAGATCTCCTGGACGCTCACGTCGAAGCCCGCCGAAGCCCACTGCACGGTCCGCATCGCGCCGAGCGTGCGCAGTTGCCAGCGGATCAGGTTCACCGGGCCCCGGTGCGGTACGGCCACCGGCTTGGGGCGGCCGCTGGAGCCCGAGGTGTAGATGAAGTACGCCGTGGCCTCGTCGTCCACGGTCCGGCCCAGCGGCCCGTCCGCACCGCTCGGCGCCACGTCCTCCAGCCACTGCACCGGGCAGGGCAGGGTGTCGGCCACATCGCGGTCGAGTGTGTGGTCGGCGATGACGAGGCGGGCTCCGCTGTCCGTCAGCATGAAGGCACGCCGCTCGGCGGGCAGCGCACGGTCGACCGGCACGTAGGCGGCACCACACTTGAGCACGGCGAGTACCGCCGTCACCAGGCCCGGGCCGCGTGGCACGCTGACCGCGGCGACCTCGCCCTCGGCCAGGCCTCGGTCGGCGAGCCGCCGTGCGAGGCGGTTGGCCGCGTCGTCGAGCTGCGCGTAGGTGAGTGGGTCGCCCACGCCGGCCACCGCGAGGGCGTCCGGTGTCAGAGCTGCCTGTTTCTCGAACAGGCCGTGGAGCGTGGCGGGTTCGGGTGTGGTGCGCTCGCCCTGGAAGCCGGCCAGGGCCCGCTCGTCCCGTGCGGTCAGCGCCGGCAGCTCGCAGAGGGCGGCGCCGGGAGCATCGACCGAGCCGCGCAGCAGGTGCTCGACGTAATCGACGATCCGCCGCACCGTCGACTCGTCGAAGAGTCCGGCATCGTATTCGACGGTGCAGCGGATGCCCGCCGCATGGTCGGTGAAGTAGAAGGTCAGGCCGAACGGCGCCTGCGTGCGCGGCACTTGAAGGAACTCTGCTGTCAGCCCGGTGGCCTCGAAGACGGAGTCCCGCTCCTCCTCGTACTCCACCATGACCTGGAACAGCGGGTTCGCGCCACTGCCGCGGTCCGGGTTGACGGCCTCCACGATCCGGTCGAACGGGACGTCCCTGTGGTCCATGGCCTCCGTGGTGCGGGCCTTGACGCGGTGCAGCAGCTCACGGAACCCGATGCCGCCGGACAGATCGAGCCGCAGCGCGAGCGTCTCGACGAACATGCCCACGGCGTCGCCGGCGTCCTCGGGCCGGTTCGTGACCGCCGTACCGATGACGATGTCGTCCTGAGCGGCGAACCGGCCGAGGGTGGCGGACACCGCGCCGAGCAGTGCCATGAACACCGTGCAGCCCTCGGCTCGGGCCAGACCGCGGACGCCGCCGCTCAGCTCCCCGTCGATCTCGTGCACCAGCGTCGCTCCGCGCACCTCGTGCCCGGTGGAGCGCGGCCGGTCGGTGTGCAGGGTGAGCGGGGTGGCGTCCGCCAGCTCCCGCTGCCAGTAGGCAAGTCCTTCGGCAGTGGTGCTTTCCGGTGTGCCGGAGGGCCACCGGGGCAGTTCCGGCAGATCGGTGGGTTCGCCCGGCCAGGCACGGTAGTACGCGGCGAGGTCCCGGCACAGGATGCGGGTGGACAGGGCGTCGAGCACGGTGTGGTGAGCCACGAGATACAGCAGGTGGCGCTCTTCGTCGAGCCTGCCGATCCTGGCGCGTATCAGGGGGCCGGTGGCCAGGTCGAAGTCCGCCTCGTCCTCGATGTCCCGCAGCCGCAGGAGTGCCGCCGTGTCGTCCATGCCGGGCAGTTCCGTCACCGGGCATCCCACCGCGACCGTGTCGAGCACGACCTGCTCCAGCCGGCCCTCGCGCTCCCGGAAGACGGTGCGCAGTTGCGGATGGCGCGCCACGACGCGACGCAGGGCGACCCGCAGCGCGTCGGTGTCGAGCGGGCCCTCGATGAGCAGGGCCTTGGGCTCGTAGTAGGTGTGGCTCCCGGGGTTCATCCGGTCGAGCAGCCACAGCTGGCGCTGCAGCGGGGTGACGGGGGCGGTGCGGGGCGCGGCGACCGGGAGGGGGGCGGTCTCGGTTCGGGGCTCGGCGGACGCGGTGCGCAGCCGGTTGAGCTCGGGCAGCCCGTCGAGCATCCGCTCGGGTGCTACCCCGAAGTCGATGAAGCATCCGATCTCGTCCGCGCCCGCGGCCGTCAACGAGTCCAGAACGGGACGCACTTCGGCGGCGCTGCCGATCAGGGCCCGGGTCTCGCAGTAGCGCTCGTAGGCCATGTCGAGCACGTAGTCGAGGTCGTCCTGGTGCGTGGTCAGCAGGTCCACGTCGATGCCGAGGCTGTTGGCGGCGTTGTCGAACAGGTCGATCGAGGAGCGCAGATAGTCGCAGAACGGCTTGCGGGCCTCCTGCCTCGCGCGTTCCGCGTCGGGCCCGAGATAGGTGTGCACCAGGACCACGACGCGTCCGGTCGCGGGGTCGAGGCCGTGGGCCGCGCGGGCGGCACGGTAGCGAGCGATGTTCGCGGCGAGGTCCTCGACGCTCTGGGCCATGAGGTTGGTGACGATGCCGAGGCCGGCCCGTGCGGCCCGTTCGTAGCTCTCGGGGTTGGACAGGACCGCGGCGAACAGCGGGACGTCGTCGCCCTGCACGGGCCTGGGGTGCAGGCTCACTTCGGTCGGGTGGCCGGAGCCCGAGGTCAGGGTCAGCGGCCGGCCGGACCACAGGTGCCGGAACGTGTCGAGGTGTTCGTACATGACGTCCCGCTGCCGGCCGTAGTTCTCCGGTGCCAGGACGAAGTCGGTGGAGTGCCAGCCACTGGCGAAGCCGAGGCCGACCCGCCCTCCGGAGAGGTTGTCGACGACCGCCCATTCCTCGGCCACGCGGACGGGGTTGTGCAGGGGCAGCACGACGGAGCCGGCGTGCAACCGGACCCGGGAGGTGCGCGTGGCCAGGGAGGCCGCCAGGACGGAAGGGTTGGGGAACAGCGCGCCGAACGAGTGGAAGTGCCGTTCCGGCAGCCACAGGGCGTGGAAGCCGTGCTCGTCGGCGTACTCCGCGGCTTGCAGCAGGTGCTGGTAGGCGACGGAACTGTCGGGGGCGGGGTAGTCGCCGAAGAAGTACAGGCTGAAGTCGGGGGACGACGTGCGCGCGGTGGTGCGGGAAGGCGTGGGGTCGGGTGTGCCGGCAGGGGACACCCGGGCCGGCGGACGACTGGTGGCCATGGGGGCGGGGGCGGGTTCGGCGGCAGCGGCGTCGGTCCGGTCCCTCCCGGACCCGGGATGGGCGGCGGGCAGGGCGGGCGGAGCGCCGGCGGCGGCCTCGCCGGGCCGCAGACCGCTGAGGACCTTCAGTTGTCCGGCCGTCAGCTCGGAGAAGCGGGTCATCATCTTGCCCGCCAGCTGCAGCTGGTCGGTGAACAGGGCGAGCGCGCACTCGAAGGCGTCCCCGTTCGGCACCGAGGGCGGTGCGACGGACGTGGCGGGCACGGGAGCGAGCGGGACGGCCTCTTCGACGACCGGCACCTGAGCCGAAGGAGCCGGGGTTGCCGGGGTCGCCGGAGTTGCCGGGGCGGCGGAGCTCGCGGGGGCGACGGAGGCCGCGGGGGTGGCAGGGGCGGCAGAGGCCTCCGGGGCAGGGGCGAGGGAGGCCGCAGGGGCTGAATTGTTCGCGGCGCGGCCCGCCACCGTTGTGGCCAGCTTCTCGGGTGTGTCCACGTCAGTGAACAGTTCGCGCAGGGACACCCGTACCCCGAACTCGGACTGCACGGCCCTGGCCAGTGCCATGAGCGACAGCGAGTCGGCCCCGGAGGCGACGAACGAGGTTCCGGGGTCGAGCTGTTGCGCCGGGAGGGCAAGCCGACCCGAGACAAGGGCGAGCACGTCGCCCGCGGTTACGGTCATTTCCGCTGCTCCAATCCTTGGGCTCATGCCTCACGCCGCCAGAAGACGCCCAGGCCGTCGATGTCCTGGATGGGGTCCGTGACCCCGAACTCGGCCCTCCAGTCGTGCACGGCTTCGGCGCACACGGGGATGTGGTAGTCGTCCACGATCACGAACCCGCCGGGCGAGAGCTTGGGGTACAGGTGGACCAAGGTGTCCATGGTCGACTCGTACAGGTCGCTGTCCAGCCGCAGCACGGCGAGCCGGTCCACCGGCGCGGTGGGAAGCGTGTCGCGGAACCAGCCGGGCAGGAACCGCACCTGGTCGTCGAGCAGGTCGTAGCGCTCGAAGTTCCGGCGGACCGTGGGCAGGTCCGTCGCCATGAAGTCGTTGTAGCGGTCGGAGGCGAGCTCCCGGTCCCCCGCGTGGGTCGACGCGTCCGCCGCCGGCATGCCCTCGAAGGAGTCCGCCACCCACACGTGGCGGTCGGTCACGCCGTGGGCTTTGAGCAGGGCCCGCATGAAGATGCAGGTCCCGCCGCGCCACACGCCGGTCTCGATGAAGTCACCGGGTACGCCGTCCGCGAGCGTCGTCTTCACACAGTGCTCGACGTTCTCGAGGCGACGTATCCCGATCATGGTGTGCGCCACGCTCGGCCAGTCGACGCCGAGTCTGCGGTTGAGCTCGTCGTACTCGTGCGCCGGGGTCCAGCTGGCCGGTACGGGCGCGTCCTCGTAGATGGTGTTCGCCAGTACCTTCTTCATCAGATCCAGGTAGAGCTGTGCCGTCGGGTCATGCATGCGATCGTTCCTGTCGGGTGGGTGCGTCTCACGCGTTGGTGGCGAGGGGCTGCTGTGCCGCGACCGGTGCGGGCTTGTCCTTGCCGGACACCCGCACGTACCAGACCGCGACCAGGATCAGGGCGCAGATCTGGGCGAGCGCCACGGCGTCGAAGGAGCCGTGGAAGGCGGTCTCCGCGAGATAGGTGACGCCCGGCAGCGTGGTGAGGAGGACCATCGCCACCATGGGGTCGATACGTTGCAGCCCCGCCTGCAGTGCGAACAGGGGAAGGGTCACCGCGAGCACGCCGGTGAGCAGCATGGTCAGCAGCTCCCCGGTCCAGTTGCCGCCGGGCCCTCCGACGAGGATCAGGAGCAGTCCGCCGCACAGGTATGTGAGGTGGAACCGGTGTGCCGTGACATACACGGGGTCGACACCCCGACGGCCCAACTCGGCCGACAGCAGGGCGAGTACGGGTGCGCCGACCCCGGCGACGATCACCAGCGCAAGCCCGATCGCCGTCCCCGGCCCGACCGCGCTGTCCGCGGTGAACCGCTGTCCGATGGCGACACCGAGCAGCACCAGCACGACCGCGGCGAACCAGCCCTGCCGGGACACTCGGCGTCCCTGCCCTGCGAGGCCGAGCAGCGCGAGCACGATCGGGCCCATCGCCGTCTCGACTCCGGTGGCCAGCGTGGCGGGCACCCAGGTCAGGGAGGCGTAGAAGCTGAGGAAGGTGACTGCCGTGACGACGTTCATCGCCACGAGCAGGACACGGGCCCCGGGGGCGGCGGTGGTCCGTCCCCTCCGCAGGCGACGGGCCAGCAGAACCGTGTTGAACAGTACTGCGGCGGCACCGAATCCCGCACAGGAAAGGGCCAGGCTGCCGCTGGAGTCGAGGGTGCCCGACACGAAGCCGTACACGCCCGCCTGCAGCAGTACGGAGGCGACGATGCACAGAACGGGCATGGTCAGCCCCCGACTTCGGAGACCTGGAACAGGGTTCCGGAGTCCTCCATCTCGTGCAGCACCGCGAGGCTGTGCTCGATGAGTTCGGCGTCCTCGTGCACGAAGAAGGCCGTGCCGCAGGAACCCGTGGTCAGTTGGGTGTCCCGCAGTACGTCGTTGACCTGCGGGAGCCGGGCCGCGCTGTGGAAGCCGGGCAGCCGGCGCAGTTCCCGCAGACCGTCGGCGGAGGTCAGGATGCCCGGGCGGTGGGCGCGGAGGAAAACCTTGGCCAGGGTGCGGGCCGGCCCGTACGGCAGGTCGAACCGGTTGCGGAAGTCGTCGGGGCGCAGCAGCCGTTCGGCGACCAGGTGCGGACTGCTGTAGCCGAACGCGCAGTGGTAGGCGTCGGGTGACAGATAGGGGCCCATCAGCCGCGAGTTGACTTCGACGAGCCGGGGCCCCGCGGCGGTGAGCATCACCTCGGTGTGGGCCGCGCCGTCCTTGAAGCCGAGCGCGTCGAGGCAGCTCATGGTGTAGTCGACGAGCTCCTGCTCGCGCTCGTCCGGAATGGTGCGGCTGATGATGTGCCGCAGCACCGGACTTCCCTCGATGTGATCGATGCGCTCGGCGTACAGCTCGGCGAGTAGATGCCGGCCGTCCATGCTCACCGTATTGACGATGTACTGCGAGCCGGACAGGAAGTCCTGCGCGAGGACGCCTTCGTTGATCTCACCCATGAGGTTGCGCCGTCCCACGACCGCTCGGAAGGCGGTGAGGGCCTCGTCCATGGTGGAGCAGATCTGGCAGCCGTCACTGCCGGCGCTGTTGAACGGCTTGATCACCAGCGGGTACGACGCCCAGGAGGCGAGGAGGGTCCTCAGCTCGTCCTCGGTGCGCACGACCGCGCTGCGGGCGTGGGCGAGGCCTGCCTCGGCGAGGGCCTGCTGCATCCGGTACTTGTCTCGACGGGCCGAGCGCAGTTCGTGCCGGTGGTACGGGAGGCGGAGCCGTTCGGCGAGTTCGTCGGCGAGGGTGACGCCGAACTCGCTGCCCGCGACGATGGTGCGCACGCCCAGCGCGCTCAGCTGCTCCGCCGTGCTGTCGAGGTCGGAGTGCAGGACGGTCTTGATGCCGGTGCGCTCCGTCCCCGCCAGCGGCGCGCGGTCCTCCGGATGGACCTCGAGGAATGCGGCCCCCTCCTCCTGGAGGGCGTCGGCGAGCTGGGCGCCGCTGGAGGCCGGGATGACGAGCGCGATCACAGAGCGGTCCTTTCGGCGAGCGTGGCTACTTCATCGGTGTGGGGCCGGACGATCTGACCTCCGGCCACGGCCGCGTGCTGGGCGGCCGCCCGCAGGTAGTTGACGATGGGGTGACGGGCACCTGCGGCGGCGCCGAGGACCCAGATGCGTTCCGGGGTGCCCCGCTCGGGAAAGCGGACCCGCAGGTCGGCGAGGAGTTCGGGCTGCGGGCCGTCCCCGTCGTAGCCGACGTGCAGTCGGCCGACCGTTCCCGTGAGCCGCCGAGTGCGGTATCCGGCGGCGACGACCACGTGGTCGAAGCTCTCGTGCGTGCCGTCCGGCCAGTGCACCCGCCAGCCGGCGTCGGTCCGCTCGATGCGCCGCGGGTAGCGGGGGGCCACGCGCAGCCTGCCGGCTGCGGCACGGGATGCGAGCAGCTTGGCGTTGCGCACCGGGATCGCGGAGATGTACCGCGACATCAGGGTGCGGTAGCGGGCGAGGACGTCCGCGGCGGCCCGGGGCCGCCAATGCGGTACGTGCTCGTTGAGCGCGTCGATCACCTCGGCGACGATGTCCTGCCATGGCACGCGACCGTCGTCGGCGAACTGGGCTTCCTCTTGCAGCAGCCGAGTGGCCTTGTCCGGCGCGTAGCGCGTGCGGACGCCGCGTGTCGTCGGATGGCTGCGGCGTATGGCCCGGACGAGCATGCGGGCGAGTGAGCCGTCGAAGGAGGCCTTGTCGGGGTCGAGTGCCGCCCAGTCGCGCCGGCCGATGGCGGGCTCGGCGCTGCGGCGCAGACGGGTGCGTACTGCCGGCAGGGTGGCCGAAGGTGAGGTCAGGACACAGTGCCGACGTCCTTGCTGGGACAGGACGAGGGCGGCGTCGATGGCCGACAGCTTGGAGCCGAGGACGAGGACTCGCGCGTCGTGCGGCAGTCGCCGCAGTCGGTCGGCCGGGTAGGGCGATTCGAGGAGGCGCGGGTCGCCCCGGTGGGCGCTGACCTCGGCGGGCAGCCGGGGAGCCTCGGCGCCCGCGCAGAAGAGGATGTCGGTGCCCGTGACGGTGGCGCCGTCGCCCAGCTCGACCTGATAGGTGCCGTCGTCGAGACAGTTGATGGCGACCGCCCGTTCCCGGATGTGGGTGACCCTGGTGCCCGCCGCACGGGCCCGGTCGCGGTACTGGCCATAGCGCTCCCGGCAGTACTGCCCGACGAGGTAGCGAGGCACGAAGTCGTCGCGGTGCACGGGATGTCCGCGTGCCGCCAGGTAGTCGAGTAAGTCGGAGCGCCCCTCGCTCAGCAGGGACGTCACGTCCACGGAGGTGTTGCACAGGAGTGTGGGGTCGGTGGTGCCGAAAGCGGTGCCGAATCCGATGGCACCGGGCGCCACCAGGGTGATGCGTTCGATGCCGGGCGCGCCGGCCACGTGGGCCAGCGCGCTGACAGCGGTGGCGCCACCTCCGATGATGACAATTCGCTGGGTCACAGGCCTATCCGTCGCTGCTCAACTGGTTCCCGGCCGGGCGGCCGGGCCGGGGGCGGGCATGTGGGTGTCGGCTGGTTCCACGACCACCGTGAAGGGCGCGCGGCCGAGTCGGGCTGCCCGTGCGGGGTGCCTTCGGCGGCGGCGGGAGACGACAGGGAAACCTCGTCGAGTGTCCCGGTGACCATGCGTCAGGCCACGGCGACAGGTGTCATTCATTCCCGTCCACTCACTTGGTGATGGGTCTTCGGGCCTGGCCGGGTCGGCGATCCTGCCGGAAGGTGTCCTCGTTCAGGACAGGCCGGCGCACACGGCTCAGCCGATGGGGTACGCGACCCGGCCTCCCGGCGGGAGCACCACGCTGCGGGGGCACAGGGGACTGCGGCATCCGGAGGAAACGCGTCTCACACGGAGCCGCGGGTGACCGCCGCGGGGTGATCGCTTGAAGTGCCCGCACTCGGGCCAAGCCCGGGCCGGGCAGCGAGGTGAGGAGAGAACGTTCGATGTGGCCCAGGGCGACCCTGTCCCAGGATGCCGGGCAGGGTCGCCCTGCGAAACGCCTGGACCTGATCAGTCCTGCGGCGTGGCGTACACAACCCAGTTGTCGTGGGTGTGCGGGTAGGGGCGGAAGTCGCCGTGCGGCGGGTCGTCCCAGGAGATCCGGCGGATCTCGTGGATGGTCCAGTCGGAGAAGAGCTCGCGCATCTCCTCCTCGCTGTAGTAGCGGAACAGCGTGTCCTTGTAGGCGAAGGTGTGCGGCGCGATCTCCTCGCCCTCGCCGTACGTGCCGTCCTTGAGCGTGAAGGCATTGGTGACGAAGAGGCCACCGGGCGCCACGATGCGACGGGCCTCGGCTATGAGGTCGGTGGGGTCCTGGATCTGGCCGAACACGTCGAAGCACGTCACCGCGTCCACCGAGGCGTCGATGAGCGGCAGCTTCGTCGCGTCGGCGCGCAGCAGGAACGAGCGCTGCTTGATGACGCCTCGGGCGTGCGCCAGCCCGGTGGGGGCGATGTCGACGCCGACCGCGTTGAACCCGGCGTCAGCCAGCGCGGCGAGGTTGCGCCCGTCACCACAGCCCAGGTCGACGACCGTGCGAGTGCCGCGGGCTTCGAGGGCCTCAACTGCCTGAGGAATGACCGGAATCGGATCCTCCTGCCACAGGGGACCTGCATCCTGATCCTGGTAGGCCTTCTCCCATCCGTACTGAAGCTCCGCATACTCAGCCGTGCTTGTCATACTGCCTCCTTGGGATGACTTACATACGTCATCTTATTCATTGCCGATGACTCGTAAAGGGGCGTCTCAAGATCTGAACGCGCACCTTCAACCGGCCAGGTCGAGCCACCTCAGACCGGCGGTGGTGGCGGCCGCGGCCACCACCACGACCAGGAACGGCGCGCGCCGCCACACCGCCACACCCGCGACAGCAAGGCCCACGACCCTTTCGTCGAGGGCCAGTTGCTGCTGGTCGACGAAGGTCTGCGTGGCGATGAGGGCCGCGAGCAGCGCAACGGGCACCACGCCCGCGACCCGTGCGACGGCCGGCCGGTCGAGCGCCCTCTCGGGGACCAGCAGTCCCGCCAGCTTGAACGCGAAGCAGGCGGCCGTCGCGAGGAGGATCCAGGTCCAGCTCATGAGGCACCTCCGCGCCCAGGCGCACTCTCCCCCGCGCCCGGCTCGCCCGCCGGGACGCAGTCCGTGGGTCCGCCCTCCGGCACTCCTTCGTTCACATTCCGGCCATCCTGCTGCCGGGGCTGCACAGTTGGCAGCAGCAGAACACTCAGAGCCGTCAGTCCGGCGATCACCACGGGCAGGCCCGAGCCGACGAGCGGGGACACAGCCACGGCGACCAAGCCCGCGAGGACGAAGACGAACCGGCCGGCACGCTCACGCAGGCGCGGCGCCACCAGGGCCAGGAACGCGGCGGACGAGGCCACATCGAGCCCGAGCACCTTGGGGTCCGCCAGCAGCGAGCCGGCGAGGGCACCGACCAGAGTGGTCACGTTCCAGAACAGGAACACCACGGAGCCGGTGACCCAGTAGGCGAAGCGACTCGCCGACGGCGTCCGCTTGGCGATGGCCATGGCCGTGCTCTCGTCACTCAGCAGGTGGGCAGCGGGCAGCAGCAGCCTCGCGCGCACATCCAGCACCGGCCGCAGGCTCACCCCGTAGAAAAGACTGCGCACTCCGAGTAGCGTCGCGGTTGCGGATGCGGCAACGCCGCCGCCACCCGCCGCGAGCGTACCCACCAGGGCGAGTTGGGCCGAGCCTCCGTACAGGAGGAGGGACAGGAACTGCGTCTGTCCGATGCTCAGGCCGCTGGATACGGCCAGTGCCCCGTAGGACAGGCCGTAGGCGCCGACGGCCAGGCCCACCCCGAGGGCATCGCGCACAAGCCTCGCCTTCTCCTTGCGCGGTAGCTGGTCTTGCTCCTGGATCACCACGGGGAGCCCTTCCACGTTTCGCGTCAGACGGGGCGGCCCAGATCCTGAGACACCCCCTTTACGTCATGGATCTTACTTAGTATGACTGTTCCGTGTCATCACAGCGGTCGCACATGACATGCAATAGCGCAGATGACCGGTCGGCCGCACGACAGGTGAGGGAAGATGAAGCACTACTTGGACCGCTTCGAGGCCCTGCTGGGGCTCACCCCGATCAAGCCCGTCACGATTGATGTCCAGGGGGAGCCACGAACGATCCAGCTGAAGCTCGAGGGGTACAACATCTCCGGCTCGATCAAGGCCCGTACCGCCTACGGGCTGGTACGCGGCCTCGTGCAGGAGGGCAAGATCAGGCCCGGTGTGCAACTGCTCGAGTCCACGTCGGGCAACCTGGGCGTGGCCCTGGCCGGCATGGCCCGCTATCTGGACATCGGTTTCACCGCCGTGCTCGACCCCATGAGCACAGCCGAGGTCCGCGCGCGCCTGACGGACCTCGGCGCCCACATCGTGATGGTCGACGAGGTCGACGAGGCGGGCGGGTATCTGCTGTCACGGCTCGCCAAGGTCCAGGAGATGCTCGCGATCGACGACAGCTACGTATGGGTCGACCAGTACAACAGCCCGGAGAACCCGGACATCCACTGCCGGATGACCGGCCCGGAGATCCTCGATCAGTTGCCGTCCCCTCCGGACGCGCTGTTCGCCGCCGTTTCCACCGGCGGTACGTTCGCCGGGATCAGTCAGTGCTTCCGCGACCGGGGCGTGTCCACCCGCATGGTGGCCGTGGACGTCAACGGCTCCGTCGCCTACGGCGGAGTACCCGGCCGGCGGCATCTGCCCGGCATCGGCGCCAGCCGGCCGTCCTCCTTCCTCAGGGATTCCCTGATCGACCACTACGCCTATGTGGATGTCGGCGAGGCCGCCTACTACTGCCGGACGGTGCTGGCGGAGACGGGCGTTCACCTCGGCGCTTCATCCGGCGCGGTCGTGGCGGCCTGCGCACGCTATCTGCGTGAGAATCCCGACGTCCGCGATGCCCTGTGCATCTGCGCGGACGGCGGAGAGAAGTACGAGAGCACCATCTACTCCGACAAATGGATGCAATCGATCGGGGCCACTCCCCAGCCGACGGGCGTCGCCGGATAGACCCGCGAGGTCGGGCGGGCCACTCGCCCTGAACAAAAGAAGGATAGGACCGAGGTGCAGACAAGCAGCCTGGCCGAGCGCTTTCATGCGCTCGAGAGGCACGCCTCAGGCGGCCCCCGGGGGGACGTGGAAGACGTGGTCGACGTATCGGCTGCCGAACTGCGGTTCGCAGACGAACACGATGTGGCGCAGACGCTCGTGCTCGGCGCGTTGTGTGCCCGCATGAACGGCGGCGCATCGATCACCTCCACGCTCGGCAGAACCGCCGAACGGTACGTCAAATCCTCGATCCTTTACACGGGTCGGATCCTGCCCCGGGCGATGGAGCTGATCGAACTTCTCGACCGCGGAGCGGACGAGAAGTCGCCGGACCTCCTCACCGAGGCGGCCGACCATCTCAGCCAGGGCTGGGCCGACTATCCGCAGTCCGCGTTCCCTGCGGCTTTCGCCAGGCTCGCCGGCGAGCTGGGCCTCGACGTGCCTCTCCGGCAGTTCTCCGAGGTTTCGTTCGTGTCCTGGAAGCAGGGTCTGGCCAGCGCCACTGCGAACGACGCGGAGCGGGCGCTGTCCTCCTTCGAAGTGTCGCTCGACCGGTATCGCGACTATCGCTACTACGCGGACGCCGCCTGGCTGCACACGGATCTGGTGATCGCCCATCTGCTGGCCGGCCGTGAGGACCGGGCGTCGGCCACCGCGGAGGCGCAGCGGGACTACGTGGAGGAGATCCTCCGCACCCACCCCCTCGTCGAAGGTGCCGGGGACGAGTCGTACGCCTTCCATCTGGGCGACGTACGCAGCGGCAGCTACGGCACCTTCGTGGAGTCCTCCACGGTGCGACCGGATGTGCTCACCACCCGCGATGCGGCGTTGCTGAAACGCTATGTGCACACCAGCCAGTACCTCATCGCGGCCTGCCGTTACGGGGCCCGACGGGATTTCGACGCGGCGCTCGACGTCTTCTCCTGCGGGTGGTCCACCTTCCAGGCCTCGCCGTATCCGAGGATCTTCCTGCACCTGGCCGACCGCTACACGGACAACCGGCACGACTGGAACCCCCATCTGACCGCGTACGAGGGCTGGCACCGGATGCTGCGCACCTACCGGATCCGGGTCAAGCCAGGCGTGCTGATCGACACCGCGACGACTCTGCACGACCGGTTCGCCTACGCGGGCCTGCAGACCAGTGCCGCCGTGGTGCTGCTCGACGCGGCCATCCTGCACGCCCGGCTGCACGGCAAGACCGGCGCGGTGGAATGGGTCACCCGCTATCTAGAGGAACTGCGTCCGGTTGTACCGGAGATGGTGAATGCGACAGCCCATTACCTGCAAGCACCCCAGAGCAGCCCGTTCCAGTGGCAGCTCAGCAAGTACATCGGGCTGCGCCCCGCCCATATGACGCCGGAGTTCCCGGTGGAGCTCGGCGCGGACACCGCGCCGGATCCCGACCGATTCGAGGTAGCGCTTTACGGATCGCTCCTCTCGCTGGAAGGAATAACGATCTATGAAGCCACGCCGCAGCCACTCACTGATACGCTCAAGGTGCTCGGCGAATCCTTTGTGCACAGGAAGCCGGACGGCGAAGTTCCGTTCCTGTCGGCAACAGAGCTTTCCCAGCGCACGAACCGCACTCCGGCAGCAATCGCCCAGACCGTGCGCAGATTCCGGAACACCTGTCAGAAAATCTTCCGGGAAGCCACCGAGTACGAACTGATCCAGGATGCCGTCATCCAAGGCCGCCCTGGATACCGCCTAAATCCGGCGAAGGTTCAGCGGTTTCGCGACTACTCCTCGGGCTCCTGACTTTCACGTTCCCGCCTGCTCAAGAAAAGGACCGTAGCGTACGCCATGCTCGAAAACACTCGCATCGTAGTAACACCCGAGGACGTCGACGCGGAATTCAAGTTCGTGGTGGCCCTCAAGGCCAAGCTCGACCCCGGAGTGGCCACGAATGCCGCGTCCCATCTCTGTCTCGGTCTGGTCGCGAAGGCAGCGGCCGAACGACCTGAACTGCTTCCGCACATGTCGTTCCTCGATTTCCCGGATGCCGATGAAGGCACCCACGCACCTGTCTCCGGACTCTCGCTCGTCGTACTCGAAGGCCGCCCCGCGTGGCTGCGCCGGCTGCGCGGTGAGGCGTCCGCGGCCGGACTCCTGAGCACCGACTTCACCGGGCAGATGACCGGCGGCAGTTACGCCGAGCAGCTCGAGCGCATGCGTCGGACCCCGGAGGGCGAACTCGACTACTACGGCGTGGCTCTCTTCGGCGCGCGCGACGCGGTCGACCCGCTGACGAAGAAGTTCTCCCTGCTGCGTTAGCCGGACCGAGCCACCGGCCCGGAACACCCCTCCTCTCCCACGACCACGACCACGACCTGAACAGCGAGGTACACATGGACCACACCGAGCAGTCGCCGGACCAGAGCCTCACCATCGTCCCCGCGGCGGCGGTCAGAGAAGTTCTGCGATCCCTGGGCACGGCGTCCAAGGAGATCGTCGAGGACATCTACATCAAGGCCGCGCAGGGGAAGTTGGTCAACCCCGACAGCCTGTTCCTGCGCCCGGACGAAGAGCGCAGGGAGCGCGTCATCGCCCTGCCCGCGTATGTCGCCGGCGACTCCGAGGCCATGGGGGTGAAGTGGATTTCGAGCTTCCCGGAGAACCTCGGCCTCGGACTCCCCCGGGCGTCCGCCCTGATCGCGCTCAACGATCCGCGCACCGGCTTTCCCAAGGCCGTCCTCGAAGGAGCACAGATCAGCGGGCACCGCACCGCGCTGTCGGCGGCGGTCGGCGCGGAGGCGCTGCGCGCGGGCGACCGCACGCCGGCCAAGGTGGCGGTCATCGGCACCGGCTACATCTCGCGCACCACCCTGGAGGTGTTCGCCGGTCTGGGCTGGGCCAGTGACAGTCTCGTGGTGTTCGACCTCGACCACGAACGCGCGCAGAACTTCGCCGCCGAGAGCAGGGAACTCCCCGGTCGGCTCACGGCCGACGTCTCCACGGCCGCCACGCTCAGGGAGGCCGTGGCGGACGCGGACGTCGTGCTCTTCGCCACCACCGCGGTCGTGCCGCACCTCAGCGAGTCGAGCTGGTTCAAGCACGACGCCGTGGTCCTGCACATGTCTCTGCGTGACCTGATGCCCGAAGCCATGGCAGGCGCTGTGCACGTGGTGGACGACGTGTCGCACGCCCTGCGCGAGAAGACCTCGCTCGCCCTCGCCGTCGAGCAGGGCACCGTGCAGCGCCGCGACATCGTCCCCGTCGGTGACCTGCTGAGCGGCGCGGTCAAGCCCGACCGCGGCACACGGGCCGTCTACTCCCCGTTCGGACTCGGCTCGTTGGACATCGCCCTGGCCCAGCTCGTCCTGGACAAGTCGCGGGATGCGGCAGGCGTCGTCACCGTTCCCGGCTTCACATGCACTTCCTGAGCCTCACCTTCCCGCCGTTCACCCGGCGTCACCCCCACGTGCCCAGTGCCCCCTTGCCAAGCAGAGGAGAAACGGCCTTGTCCCGTCGACTGTTCACTTCGGAATCCGTGACCGAGGGCCACCCCGACAAGATCGCAGACCGGATCAGTGACACGATCCTGGACGCGCTGCTGCGAGAGGACCCGGCCTCCCGGGTGGCCGTGGAGACGCTGATCACCACCGGTCAGGTGCATATCGCCGGCGAGGTGACCACCCAGGCGTACGCCCCGATCGCGCAGCTGGTGCGCGACACCATCCTGGACATCGGTTACGACTCGTCGGCCAAGGGCTTCGACGGCGCCTCGTGCGGGGTGTCGGTGTCCATCGGTGCGCAGTCCCCGGACATCGCGCAGGGCGTGGACAGCGCCTACGAGCGGCGTGTCGAGGGCGACGAGGACGAACTGGACGCGCAGGGCGCCGGGGACCAGGGCCTGATGTTCGGCTACGCCACCGACGAGACGCCCACGCTGATGCCGCTGCCCATCGACCTGGCGCACCGGCTGTCGCGGCGCCTGACCGAGGTCCGCAAGAACGGCACGCTGCCCTACCTGCGTCCCGACGGCAAGACACAGGTGACCATCGAGTACTCGGGCAGCCGTCCCGAGCGCCTGGACACCGTCGTGGTCTCCAGCCAGCACGCGGCCGACATCGACCTCGACACCCTGCTCGCCCCCGACATCCGCGAACAGGTGGTCGAGCATGTCCTGGCCGAACTCGCCCTGGACGGCATCAAGCTGGACACGGACGGCTACCGCCTGCTGGTGAACCCCACCGGCCGCTTCGAGACCGGCGGCCCGATGGGCGACGCGGGCCTGACCGGCCGCAAGATCATCATCGACACCTACGGCGGCATGGCCCGCCACGGTGGCGGCGCCTTCTCCGGCAAGGATCGACGTGGCCGTCTCCGTAAGCCTGAACAATCTC
>NZ_JBEOXI010000178.1:0-17640 GCF_040296465.1 Streptomyces sp. NPDC002130 | reverse complement strand
ACGGACCAGGTCGGCGGCGACGGGGAACAGCAGCGGTCCTGACGTGGAGTTGGCCCGGGCCAGGACCATTCCGGCGGCCCGCGCCACGCCCCTTCGCGCACCCTGCGGCCCGGGCCACGACCGTTCCCGCACCCTGCGGCCCGGGCTACGACCGTTCCCGCACTCTGCGGCCCGGGCTACGACCAGGCGGCGACGACGTATCCCACGCCGTACGGCGCGTCCTCGTACAGCAGTGAGCCGCCCAGGTCCGCACCCTCGGCCGCGCCCGCCAGGACCTGCCAGGGAGCCCGGCCGGACACCTTCAGCTCGTGGGCCAGCCCGGTGTCCAGCGTGGTGAGTGCGGCCAGGTCCGCCGCACCGAGCGCCCGTGCGACCTCCGCGTCGAAGGGCGCCGCCCGTTCGTCCAGATAGCCCGGGGCCTTGAGCGTCCGGCACGCGCTGGCGTCCCCCATCACCAGCAGGGCCAGCCGCTCGTCCCGGGCGGCGAGCTCCCTCCCGGACCGCACGCACCGCTCGGTCGGGCAGGACTCCCCCACTCCGAATCCCGCGACCGGGGCGTGGGACCACCCGGTCCGCTCCAGCAGCCAGGCGGCCACACCCAGCGAGTACGGCAACCGCGCATCCGTGTCCACGCCCTCGGCCGCTCCCAGCCGGACGTCGAGGTCGACACCGAAGCCCCGGAAGGACCCTGCCGTTCCCGCCGGGTAGGTCTCGGGCGCGGCACCGCCGACCGGTCCGACGACCACGAGCCGTCCCGGCCGGGCGGCGGCCAGCACGCCCAGCGCGTCCGTGCAGGCGGCCCGCGCGGCATCCAGTTCCGGGGCGGCGCCCGCGGCGACCTCGGGAACCAGGAGGGGCGGGCAGGGGCAGACAGCGGCGGCGACAAGCATGATCGGCAGGGTAACTCTCAGGAGCCGCTGTCACCGCACAGGGCGGCAGCGGCCCGGCTCAGTCGCAACCGCACCCGCTCGCCACGGCCGGCAGGGGCTCGGGGGCGCCGATCTTCGGCAGGCCCAGCATGACACCGACGGGCTTGGCCTTCTCGGCCGCGTTCCGCTTCTCCCAGGCGTCGCCCGCGCGCGTGCGGCGCACGTCCAGCACCGGGCCCTCGGCGAGGAGGTGGTGCGGGGCAGCGTAGGTGATCTCGACGGTGACCACGTCGCCGGGGCGGACCTCCTGGTCCGGCTTGGTGAAGTGGACGAGGCGGTTGTCGGGGGCGCGGCCGGACAGGCGGTGGGTGGTGTCGTCCTTGCGGCCCTCACCCTCGGCGACCATCAGCTCCAGCGTGCGGCCGACCTGCTTCTTGTTCTCCTCCCAGGAAATCTCCTCCTGGAGGGCGACGAGCCGCTCGTAGCGCTCCTGGACGACCTTCTTGGGGATCTGGCCGTCCATCTCGGCGGCCGGGGTGCCGGGACGCTTGGAGTACTGGAACGTGAAGGCCTGGGCGAAGCGGGCCTCGCGGACCACGTGCAGCGTCTGCTCGAAGTCCTCCTCGGTCTCGCCGGGGAAGCCCACGATGATGTCCGTGCTGATCGCGGCGTGCGGGATGGCGGCGCGGACCTTCTCGATGATTCCGAGGAAGCGCTCCTGGCGGTAGGAGCGGCGCATAGCCTTCAGGACCCGGTCGGAGCCGGACTGGAGCGGCATGTGCAGCTGCGGCATCACGTTCGGCGTCTCGGCCATGGCGGCGATGACGTCGTCGGTGAAGTCGCGCGGGTGCGGGGAGGTGAAGCGGACGCGCTCCAGCCCGTCGATCTTGCCGCAGGCGCGCAGCAGCTTGCTGAAGGCCTCGCGGTCGCCGATGTCGGAGCCGTAGGCGTTGACGTTCTGCCCGAGCAGCGTGATCTCGGAGACGCCCTCGGCGACCAGGGCCTCGATCTCGGCGAGGATGTCGCCGGGGCGGCGGTCCTTCTCCTTGCCGCGCAGGGCCGGGACGATGCAGAAGGTGCAGGTGTTGTTGCAGCCGACGGAGATGGAGACCCAGGCCGCGTACGCGCTCTCGCGGCGGGTGGGCAACGTCGACGGGAACGCCTCCAGCGACTCGGCGATCTCGACCTGCGCCTCGTCCTGCACGCGCGCGCGTTCCAGCAGGACGGGCAGCTTGCCGATGTTGTGCGTACCGAAGACGACGTCCACCCAGGGCGCCCGCTTCACGATGGTGTCGCGGTCCTTCTGCGCCAGGCAGCCGCCGACCGCGATCTGCATGCCGGGGCGGGCCGCCTTCTTCGGGGCGAGGTGGCCGAGGTTGCCGTACAGCTTGTTGTCGGCGTTCTCCCGCACGGCGCAGGTGTTGAAGACGACGACGTCCGCCTCGTCGGCACCCTCGGGGGCGCGGACGTAGCCCGCGTCCTCCAGCAGTCCGGACAACCGCTCGGAGTCGTGGACGTTCATCTGGCACCCGTAGGTGCGTACCTCGTATGTGCGCGTGCCGCCCACTGACTGGCTCCGGTCGATGCTGCTCATGGAGACAAGGGTAGGCGGTCGGCGTAAGTGGCTCGGCCGCCTGTGGACAACCACCCGCACCGGGCTCAGGGCTCGATGAGTCCGGCCCTGATCGCATACCGGGTCAGCTCCAGGCGGTCGCGCATGCCGAGCTTCTGCAGGAGGTTGGCTCGGTGGCGCTCGACGGTCTTGGCGCTGATGAAGAGGAGTTCGCCGATCTCCTTCGAGGTGTGGCCCTCGGCGACCAGCTTGAGGATCTCCTCCTCGCGTTCGGTGATCGCCCGCTCGGGCAGGCCGTCGCCCCGGTGCAGCCGCTCAAGGTAGGAGCGGACGAGGGCGCGTTCGGCACCGGGGTAGATGAACGGCTCGTCGCGCACGGCGGCCCGGCAGGCCTCGACCAGGTCGCGGTCGGCGACGGACTTGAGCACGTAGCCGCTGGCTCCGGCCCTGAGCGCCTCGAAGAAGTACTCCTCGTTGTCGTACATCGTCAGGATCAGGATGTGCAGGCCGGGCATGCGGCGGGAGAGTTCCCGGGCCGCCTGGAGGCCGGTCGTGCGGGGCATGGCGATGTCCAGGACGGCGAGGTCCACCGGCACTTCCCGGGCCTTGGCGACGGCCTCGGCGCCGTCCCCGGCCTCGGCCACGACCGTGAGGTCGGGCTCGCCGTCCAGGATGAGGCGCACACCCCGGCGTACGAGGGTGTGGTCGTCGGCGAGCAGCACACGGATCGGTGTCGGTGTGGACATCAGCGGGGTCCTTCGGTCACGGGTACGCGCCGTGTCACCGGTACGCGCAGCCGTACCTCGGTGCCCCCGCCCGGCGCCGGTTGCAGGGTCAGGGCGGCACCGATCAGCAGGGCGCGCTCGCGCATGCCCTTGAGGCCGGCGCCCTCGGGGGCGTCGCCGAGGCCGGTGCCGTTGTCGCGTACGAGGAGTTCGACGCCGTCGGGGACAGGCTGGAGGCGGAGTTCGGCGCGGTCGGCGGCGGCGTGCCGGGCGGTGTTGGTCAGGCCCTCCTGGGCGACCCGGTAGACGACGAGTTCCGCCTCCGGGGTCAGGGCGGGGAGCTCACCGGTGACGTGATGGCGCACGGTCATCCCGTGGGTCGTGAACTCGCCGGCCAGCGAACGCAGGGCGCTGGCCAGCCCGAGTTCCTCCAGCACTCCGGGGCGCAGACGGCGGGCGATGCGGCGGATCTCGTCCAGGCCGGCCCGGGTCGCCTCCTGCGCCTGGCCCACCTCCTCGCGAAGGTCCTCGGGCGCCCGGTCGGCGACGCGTTTGAGCTGGAGGAGGACGGCGGTCAGGGTCTGCCCGACCTCGTCGTGGAGCTCCCGGGCGATCCGGTGCCGTTCGCTCTCCTGTGCGGACAGCGCCCGGGCGGCGCCCGCGGCCCGCTCGGTCTCCAGCCGGTCGAGCATCGTGTTGTACGTCGTGATCAGCCCGGCCGTCTCCGCCGGCCCCGCGACCACGGGCCGGGAGCCCGGGCGCAGCAGGTCCGCGGTGGCCATGGCCCGGTCGAGACGTTGCAGGGGCACCAGGCCGTACCGCAGGACGAGCGCGTTACCGGCGAGCAGCAGCACCAGGCCGCCGAGCAGGACGAAGGCCTCGCCCGGGAGGACGGGGGTGGACACGGTGACCGGGCCGAGCAGCAGCGCCGTGGCCATGACGAGGCCGACGGCGTTGAGCGAGAAGATCCGCCAGAACAACGACACGCTTCCGTATCCGCTCCTTCCCGGCGTCGCGCAGTGCACCGCCCCCTCCACCCTCTCCGGTGACCGGCCGCTGCGTATATCCGTCACGACACCCATGTCGTCACCGTACGGCCGGATGGGAGCATGCGGACTTGACTCGTCCGATGATCGGCACCGTTCATCAGACCGACAAAGTGCGACGACCAAGACGAACAAGACGAAACAAGGGGAAGCAACGTGTCAGCTCCGCGCCTGAGGGCGACGCCGCTGCCGGGTATCGGGGTCCAGTACGACCTGGAGACCCGGGAACACCGCCATCTGTCGGTGGTGGCGCACCGAGACGGCACGCGCACGGTGAACGTGTACCGGTCCGACGATCCCGACTCGTGCGCACAGTCGTTGAAGCTGACCAGCTCGGAGGCGGGATCGCTGATCGACGCGCTGAAGCCGTCCCACCACAGCCCGAGCCTGCTGTACACCACCGACCTCGGGCTGGTCGCCGAGCGGATCGAGGTGGCCGCGACCTCACGCTGGAACGGGCGGGTGCTCGGCGACATGCGGATGCGCACGGAGACCGGCGCGTCGGTGGTGGCCGTGCTGCGCCGGGCCGAGGCCATCCCATCGCCGGCGCCGGACTTCCGGCTGTCGGGCGGTGACACGCTGATCGTCGTCGGCACCCGCGAGGGCGTCGACGCGGCCGCGACCATACTCGGGCGGGAGTGAACTTTTGCACTCCGCGGTTCTGCTCATCGAGTTCGGTTCCATCATTCTCGGCCTCGGCCTGCTCGGCCGGTTCGCCGCCCGGTTCCAGCTCTCGCCGATACCCCTGTACCTCCTGGCCGGTCTGGCCTTCGGCGAGGGCGGTCTGCTGCCGCTCGGCGCGAGCGAGCAGTTCATCGCCACGGGCGCGGAGATCGGCGTCATCCTGCTGCTGCTGATGCTGGGCCTGGAGTACACGGCGAGCGATCTGGTCTCCAACCTCAAGACCCACTATCCGTCCGGCCTGGTCGACTGCGCCCTCAACGCGCTGCCCGGGGCGGCCGTGGCGCTGCTGCTCGGCTGGGGCCCGGTGGCCGCCGTCGTGCTGGCCGGTGTCACCTGGATCTCGTCGTCCGGTGTGATCGCCAAGGTGCTGGGTGATCTGGGCCGGGTCGGCAACCGGGAGACGCCGGTGATCCTCAGTGTGCTGGTGCTGGAGGATCTGGCGATGGCGGTGTACCTGCCCATCGTCACGGCGTTGGTGGCGGGCGTCGGGCTGATGGCCGGGAGCGTGACCCTGGCGATCGCGCTGGGCGCGGCCGGGCTCGTGCTGTTCCTGGCTGTTCGCTACGGCAGGCTCATCTCACGGTTCGTCTCCAGCGACGACCCGGAGAAGCTGCTGCTGGTCGTGCTGGGCCTGACGATCCTGGTCGCGGGTGTCGCGCAGCAGCTCCAGGTGTCGGCGGCGGTCGGGGCCTTCCTGGTGGGCATCGCGCTGTCGGGGGAGGTCGCGGAGGGTGCCCACACCCTGCTGAGCCCCCTGCGGGACCTGTTCGCCGCGGTCTTCTTCGTCTTCTTCGGGCTGCACACCGACCCGTCGAGCATCCCGCCCGTCCTGCTGCCCGCCCTCGGGCTGGCGGTGGTCACCGCGCTGACGAAGATCGCCACCGGGTACTGGGCGGCCCGACGGGCTGGGATCTCCGTCAAGGGCCGCTGGCGGGCGGGCGGCGCGCTGGTGGCACGCGGAGAGTTCTCGATCGTCATCGCGGGTCTCGCGGTCGCGGCCGGAGTCGAACCGTCCCTCGGCCCGCTGGCCACAGCCTACGTACTGATCCTCGTCGTCCTGGGACCGCTCACCGCGCGCTACACCGAGCCGGTGGCGACCTGGTGGTCCCGCCGCCGCGCACCCCACCGCCCGGAGCCCACGCCCCGGGCGGCCGAGGCGGAGGCACCGGTCGCCGACTGAGGGGAGCCGGGCCGGGGCTCCGAGGCGGAAGCACCGGTCGCCGACCGAGGGAGCCCGGGCCGGGGCGCAGGCGTGATCTCTGGGCATGCCCGCATCCCCCAGATCAGGCGCCCCCGCCCGGCACCCACCCCTGCCTGCGCAGCACCCCCGGCACGTCCGGTGCCTCGTAGTGCTCGCCCTTGAGGACCTTGCCGTCCTCCCGTCTGGAGACCGAGCCGTCGGGGCCGATCTTCGTCATGTTGGAGCGGTGGATCTCGGCGAGGACCGCGTCGAGGTCGATGCCGTGCACGAGAGCGGTGCCGTACGCGACGTAGACCACGTCCGCCAGCTCGTGTGCGAGCCGGTCGAGCGGCCCCCGGACCGATACCTCGGCGACCTCCGCCGCCTCCTCCGCGAGGAGTTCGCCCCGGTGGGCCGCCAGTTCCGGGGAGACCTCCGTCGGCGTACTGCGGGCGTCCAGGCCGAAAGCGCGGTGGAATTCACGGACAGGTCGGCGGGCGAAGAGCTCATGGGGGCGACTGTAGTGGCGGCCACTGACACTCCCCCGCCTCACCCTGTGCCCCCTGCCCTGGTCAGAGGGGCACCCCGGCTGGCAGGATCGCCCGCATGTCCAGAACGCTCCCCCGTATCGGCAGGCGCGGGACCCTGCAGGGCGGCACCGCCGCCCTTGTGGTCCTCGGCCTGCTGCTGTGGTGGCTGCGCCCCTGGGCCGAGGAGCCGCCGAGCGGGACCATCACGTTCAGCACGGGCACGCGTGCAGGGGTCTACCACGAGTACGGCAGGCTCCTGAGCGACGAGATCGACAAGGACATGCCTGACCTGAAGGTGCGGCTGCTGCCCAGTGCCGGTTCGCAGGAGAACGTCGCGGACGTGGCGACGGGCGACGCGGACTTCGCGATCGCCGCGGCCGACGCGGTCGCCACGTACAAGCTCGGCAGGGGCCCGGGCGCCGACCGGCTGCGCGGTGTCGCCCGCCTGTACGACGACTACGTCCAGCTCGTCGTGCCGCCGGACTCGGACATCCGCTCCGTCGCGGACCTTCGGGGCAAGCGCGTGGCCATAGGGCTGCCCGACTCCGGTGTGCGGCTGATAGCGAATCGCGTGCTCAAGGCGGCCGGCATCGATCCGGAGAAGGACATCAAGCCGTCGTCGGACGGCATCGACACCGGACCCAAGCGGCTGGGCCACGGCCTGGACGCGTTCTTCTGGTCGGGCGGCCTGCCCACCGACGGGCTCAGCCGGCCGGCCAAGAAGTCGGCGTCGGCCTTCCGGTTCGTGCCGATCGACGCCACGCTCGTGGCCGGACTGCACGACCAGGGCGGCGCCACGCGCTACTACCGGGCCACGAAGATGCCGGAATCGGCCTACCCCACCATCCAGCGCGGCAAGGCGATACCGACGCTCGCGGTGTCCAACCTGCTGATCACGCGCAGCGACATGGATCCGCGGCTCACCGAGTGGCTGACCCGTACGGTGCTCGACAGCCGGGATCTCATCGGCGAGAAAGTCCACTCCGCCCAGCTGGTCGATGTCCGCACGGCGATCTACACCGACCCCCTGAAGCTGCACGTAGGCGCCCAGCGCTACTACCAGTCGGTCAAGCCGTAGCGCCCGGCAGATCGCGGCCGCGCGCCGCAGTCGCCTTACGGGCGGGGCGAGCAGGCGGCGGCCGGGCTTCGGCCGGGCGATCGCCGTCAGGCCGTGGGCGCCGACCTCGGCACCGCCACCGTCACCTTCAGTCCGTGCGGCTCATGACGGTCGTACGCGATGGACCCGCCGCCCGCCGCGAGCAGCGCCCGCGAGATGGACAGCCCGAGGCCCGAGCCCTTGATGTTCTGGTGCCGGCCGCTGCGCCAGAAGCGGTCACCGACGCGGGCCAGCTCCTCCTCGGTGAGTCCCGGGCCCTGATCGGTCACGACGACGGTGGAGGTGTCGCCGTTGGAGGCGACGGTCACCTCCACGGTCTGCTCCTCGGGCGTGAACTTCACCGCGTTGTCGATGACCGCGTCCAGCGCGCTCGACAGCGCGACCGGGTCGGCCCACGCGGTCGTCGGAGGGCAGTCCCCCACCAGCCGCACGCCCTTGGCCTCGGCGGTCGGAGCCCAGGCCGCGAGGCGTTCGGCGGCGAGCTCACCGATGTCGGTGATCTTCAGATCCGCGTCGGTGTGCTCGGCCAGCGCGAGGTCGAGCAGGTCGTCCAGGACCTGCGCGAGGCGCTTGCCCTCGGCCTGGACCGAGGCGATCTCCTGGTTGCCCTCGGGCAGTTCGAACGAGAGCAGTTCGATGCGCAGCAGCAGCGCGGCAAGGGGATTGCGCAGTTGGTGGGAGGCGTCGGCGACGAAGGCGCGCTGCTGCTCCAGCACGTCCTCGACGTTGTCCGCCATCTCGTTGAACGACCGGGCGAGCCGCTGGAGTTCCGGCGGCCCGCCGGCGGCGGCGACCCGGGACTTGAGCCGGCCGGTGGCGATGTCGTGGGTGGTGGCGTCCAGGACGCGTACGGGCTTGAGCACCCAGCCGGTCAGCCGCAGGGCGGCACCGACGGCCAGCAGCATCGCGGCGAACTCGCCCGCGCCGATGACCAGCCAGCCGTGCAGCGTGCGTGAGCGCAGCTGCCCCGTGGGCGAGTCGGTGACGACCACCGCGACGACGTCGCCGTCCCGGATGACCGGTGAGGCGACCACGAGGTTGCGGCGCTGCCAGGGCCACACCTGCTTCGGGTCGTGGCTGCGGCGGCTGAGCTTCGCCTCGTCGAAGGCGTCCCGCACCTCGCCCTCCTGGGGCAGCGACCACTCGGCGGGGGCGTGGGCCATGGCCCTGCCGGTGCGGTAGAAGACACCGGACCGGATGCCGTAGACCTCGTAGTAGCTGCGCAGCTCGCTGCTGAGGGTGGCCAGGCGCTCGTTCTCGAAGGCGCCGGTGGTGCCGTCGGGCGAGTCGGTGACAAACTGGGCGAGGGCGGCGAAGCGCGCCGTGTCGTCGATCCGGTCGACGACGACCTTCTGTTGCTGCGCGCCGGCGAGACTGACGGCGAGGGGGACGCCGAGCGCGAGCAGAACGGCCGCCATCAGGACGATGAGCAGCGGGAGCAGACGAGTGCGCACCCGGCCCCGCTACCCGGCAGGCGCGACGAGCCGGTAACCGACTCCGCGGACGGTCTCGATGAGGGCCGGCATCCGCAGCTTGGCGCGCAGGGACGCGACGTGCACCTCCAGGGTGCGGCCGGTGCCCTCCCAGCTGGTCTGCCACACCTCGCTGATGATCTGCTCCCGGCGGAAGACCACTCCGGGCCGCTGCGCGAGCAGGGCCAGCAGGTCGAACTCCTTGCGGGTCAGGCTGATCACGGACCCGTCCACACTGACCCTGCGCGTGGGCAGCTCGATGTGCACCGGGCCGAGCCGCAGCTCGGTCTCGATGCCGCTGGAGGTGTCCTCGTGGGAGGTGCGCCGGCTGACCGCGTGGATACGGGCGAGCAGCTCTCCGGTGTCGTAGGGCTTCACCACGTAGTCGTCGGCGCCGAGGTTGAGGCCGTGGATGCGGGAGCGCACGTCGGAGCGCGCGGTGACCATGATCACCGGGGTGCTGGTGCGCTTGCGGATCTTGCCGCAGACCTCGTATCCGTCCTGGTCGGGCAGGCCGAGGTCGAGAAGGACGACGCCGAAGCAGTCGCCCTCGGGGACGAGTGCCTGGAGGGCCTCCTCACCGCTGCGCGCGTGCGTGACGTCGAACCCGTGCCGTGCCAGAACCGCCGACAGGGCGGCAGCGACGTGGTTGTCGTCCTCGACGAGCAGCAGTCTCATCCGGTCCCCCTTCAGTTCACTGGCCGTACGATCTGTATGTGTACACACCGCGTGCACACGCGCGCGTGCACCTTGTGCAGTCACGCTGATGGATGAGGACGGCGTCAAGAGAGTTCCGGTTGCGGAGCCCTTCCGTTACCCGGCCGATATCAGCGCTGCTCACAAGTGCTACGACACGTGTCCGATTGCTATCGGATCGTGATGCTCAGATTCCCCTCAGATGTAATGACGCAGGTCGTAGAGGGTTACTACTGTCCTCCGAAACCGAGGAGGACGGAGCCTGAGAGCGATGACCGAAGTATCGGTGGCCAAGGAAGATGTGGCCGCGACCGGCGATCTGGTCGTCCTGAAGAGCGTCAACAAGCACTTCGGCGCGTTGCACGTACTCCAGGACATCGACCTGACGATCGCCCGCGGTGAAGTCGTCGTGGTCATCGGACCCTCCGGGTCCGGCAAGTCCACCCTGTGCCGCACCATCAACCGCCTGGAGTCGACCGACTCCGGCTCGATCACGATCGACGGCAAGCCGCTGCCCGCCGAAGGCAAGGCGCTCGCGAAGCTGCGCGCCGACGTCGGGATGGTCTTCCAGTCCTTCAACCTCTTCGCGCACAAGACCGTGCTCGAGAACGTGATGCTCGGCCAGATCAAGGTCCGCAAGAAGGACAAGAAGGCGGCCGAGGAGCGGGCCCGGGCCCTGCTCGACCGGGTCGGCGTGGGCGCGCAGGCCGAGAAGTACCCGGCCCAGCTCTCCGGCGGTCAGCAGCAGCGCGTCGCCATCGCGCGGGCCCTGGCCATGGAGCCGAAGGTGATGCTCTTCGACGAGCCGACCTCCGCGCTCGACCCCGAGATGATCAACGAGGTGCTGGAGGTCATGCAGCAGCTCGCCCGCGACGGCATGACCATGATCGTCGTCACCCACGAGATGGGTTTCGCACGATCGGCCGCAAACCGCGTGGTGTTCATGGCAGACGGCCGAATCGTCGAGGAGGCTGCGCCCGACCAGTTCTTCAGCGCTCCGCGCAGCGACCGTGCCAAGGACTTCCTTTCCAAGATCCTGCACCACTGACGGCGCGGGTCGCGTCCGACGCACACCCCGTGCCGCCCGCCCCCTGAGGGCCCGCATCTCTTCACCAGCCAAAGGATGTTCATCATGAAGCTCCGCAAGGTCACCGCCGCCTCGGCCACCGTCTTCGCTCTTGCCCTCACCGCCACCGCGTGCGGCGGCGACAACAGCACCGGCGGCGACTCCGGCTCCGACGGCGGCAAGACGATCACCGTCGGCATCAAGTTCGACCAGCCCGGTCTCGGCCAGAAGACGCCGCAGGGCTACGCCGGTTTCGACGTGGACGTCGCCACGTACGTCGCGAAGAAGCTCGGTTACGACGCCGACCAGATCGAGTGGAAGGAAGCGAAGAGCGCCGACCGCGAGACCATGCTCCAGCGTGGCGACGTCGACTTCATCGCGGCGACCTACTCGATCACCCCCGAGCGCCAGGAGAAGGTCGACTTCGCCGGCCCGTACCTGCTGGCCCACCAGGATGTTCTGGTTCGTGCGGACGACAACAAGATCAAGTCGCCGAAGGACCTGAACAACGCCAAGCTGTGCTCGGTCACCGGCTCCACCTCGGCGCAGAACGTCAAGGACAAGCTGGCTCCCAAGGCGCAGCTGCAGCCGTATCCGACGTACTCCGCCTGCCTGCCCGGCCTGCAGAACGGTGCCGTCGACGCGCTGACCACCGACGACTCGATCCTCGCCGGTTACGCCGCCCAGTCGCAGTTCAAGGGCAAGTTCAAGCTCGGCGGCTTCAAGCTGACCAACGAGAACTACGGCATCGGCGTCAAGAAGGGCAGCGACCTCAAGGACAAGATCAACAAGGCCCTTGAGGACATGGTCGCCGACAAGGCGTGGCAGGAGGCCGTGGACAAGAACCTCGGCCCGGCCAACTACAAGAACGAGCCGGCGCCGAAGATCGGCGAGATCAAGAGCTGAAGCAGCGCCTGACAGGGTGCGCCGTCCACCGGAAGGGGCGGCGCACCGGCGTGGGCATCCCTACACGCGGAAGCACGGGAGATCGTGTTCGACTTTCTTGAGGATTACGACCTGCTGGGAGCCTTCTGGACGACAGTGCAGCTCGCTGTGCTCTCCGCCGTCGGCTCCCTGATCTGGGGCACCCTGCTGGCCGCCATGCGCGTCGGCCCGGTGCCGCTGATGCGCGGTTTCGGGACCGCGTACGTGAACATCGTGCGGAACATCCCGTTGACCGTCATCATCCTGTTCACGTCGCTGGGCCTGAACCAGACGTTGGGAGTCTCCCTCGGCGCGAACGACGTCGAGACGATCAACTTCCGGCTCGCCGTACTGGGCCTGATTCTCTACACCTCGTCCTTCGTGTGCGAGGCACTGCGCTCCGGCATCAACACGGTGCCGGTCGGGCAGGCGGAGGCGGCCCGTGCGATCGGTCTCAACTTCCGCCAGGTGCTGGGGCTCGTGGTACTGCCGCAGGCGTTCCGTTCGTCCGTCGTCCCGCTCGCGAACGTGCTGATCGCCCTCATCAAGAACACCACGGTGGCCGCCGCCATCGGTGTCGCCGAAGCGGCGGTACTGATGAAGGAGATGATCGAGAACGAGGCGCAGCTGCTGCTGATCTCGGCGATCATCGCGCTCGGTTTCGTGATTCTGACGCTGCCGACCGGCCTGTTCCTCGGCTGGGTGGGCAAGAAGGTGGCGGTGAAGCGATGAGCTCCGTTCTGTACGACGCGCAGGGGCCTCGCGCCAAGCGTCGCAACATCGTCCTCACGGTGGTCTTCCTGGTCGCCGTCGCCGCTCTGCTGTGGTGGGTGTTCGGGACCCTCAAGGACAAGGGCCAGCTGGAATGGGTCCTGTGGGAGCCGTTCGTCCACACCGAGGCCTGGTCCACATACATCTGGCCGGGTCTGCAGAACACCTTGAAGGCCGCCGCCCTGGCGGTGATCATCGCGATGCCGCTGGGTGCGGTCCTCGGCATCGCCCGTCTGTCGGACCACGTGTGGGTCAGGGTCCCGGCCTCGGTCGTGGTCGAGTTCTTCCGGTCCATTCCCGTGCTGGTCCTGATGATCTTCGGCCTCGCTCTCTTCGCCGAATACACCAACGTCACCTCCGACGACCGTCCGCTCTACGCGGTCGTCACCGGCCTGGTGCTGTACAACGCCTCCGTCCTGGCGGAGATCGTCCGTGCGGGCATCCTGTCCCTGCCCAAGGGACAGTCCGAAGCGGCGATGGCGATCGGCCTGCGCAAGGGCCAGCTGATGCGCCTGGTCCTGCTGCCGCAGGCCGTCACCGCGATGCTCCCGGCCATCGTCAGCCAGCTCGTCGTCATCGTGAAGGACACCGCACTCGGCGGCGCCGTCCTCACCTACTCCGAGCTGCTCTCCTCGGCGAACACGATGAGCGGCTACTACGGGGCGAACGTCATCGCCAGCTTCACGGTCGTGGCGGTCATCTTCATCGCGCTGAACTTCGCCCTCACGTCCTTCGCGAGCTGGCTGGAGCGCCGGCTGCGGCGGGCCAAGAAGTCGACGGGCGCGGTCGTGGGCCCGAACGACGCGGAGATCGCCGGCACGGCGGGGACCGGCGCCGGAGGCACCGTCTGACACCCGGTCACCTCACGTGACACACTCAGGGGCAGTGGCATGATCGCCACTGCCCCTGGTCACTTGACGCAAGCACCGGCAATGGGTTGCATACGTTCTGTGATCGTGCACCCTGCTCCAACTTCCTGTTCACCTACGTCTCTCAGGACACCACCGCGGGCAGGGGGCGCCACGCCGTGGACCCGGTGATCATCGTCGGAGCGGGGCCCGTCGGGCTCACGCTCGCCCTGGCGCTGGCGCGTCAGGAGGTGCCGTGCGTCGTCCTCGACGAGGGCCCGGGCAAGGACGAACCTCGCGCGGCCCGCACTGTCGTCCTGCGCGAGGACACCGCCGCCCTCGTGGAACGGCTGACCGGCATGCCCCTCGCCCGGGCCGGTGCGCACTGGGCCGGATGGCGGTCGATGCGGCGCAAGCAGGTGATGCGCGAGGTGGTTTTCGACGACACCGAGCCCGCCCCCCTGCACATCGCCCAGCACCTGCTGACCGGCGCTCTGCGCGCCGCCCTCGCGGGCGAACGGCTCGTCAAGGTCGTGGTGGAGAGCCGCCTCGACGGTCTCGAACAAGAACCCTCGGGCGTCACAGCACATACCCGCGGCCCCAAGGGCACCTGGTGGCGCGGTAGTTACCTGGTCGGCTGCGACGGCCCCCGCTCGACCGTGCGCAAGATCCAGGACATCCGCTTCCCGGGCCGTACGGCGGTGGAACGTCACGCCGTCGCCGCGCTCCGTACGGAACTGCCCTGGCACGACGAGGCGTTGCTGCACCGCCTGCCGCCGTGGCGCATGTCCGGACCCTCGGCCGGCGAGGTCACGGCGCGTCCGCTGCCGGACGGCGTCTGGCGCCTGGACTGGCTCCTGCCACCCGGCAAGGACCTGGTGACCCCCGAGCTGCTGCTCACCCGGATCCGGGAAACCCTGGCCGGCTGGGCGGGCGGCACGACCCCGCCGTACGAGCTGCTGGACACCGGTGTCCACACCGTCCACCACCGGCTGGCCCGCCGCTGGCGCGCCGACCGCGTGTTCCTCGCCGGTGACGCGGCCCACCTGCTCGGCGCGCTGGGCACGCACGGGTTGGACGAGGGCCTGCGGGACGCCGACAACCTCGCCTGGAAGCTCGCCCTGGCCTGGCACCACGGGCCGCACGAGGCCCTTCTCGACAGCTACCAGACGGAACGCCGGACGATCGTCGCCGCCCGGCTCCGCGCCGCCGACCAGGCACTGCCGTTGCTGCGCGGCGGTGGCGGGCTGCGGGCCGTCGTCCCGGGTTCGTCCCGGGGCCACGACGCCCTCCTCACCGAGGGTCACTTGGGGCACGGCCAGCTCGGCGCGCCGGGGTCGTACGCCGACTCGCCGCTCGCGCCCCGGCATCTCGAAGGGGAGGTCCCCGTCGACACACCGCCCGGAGCACCGGTCACCGACGTACGGGTCACCGCTGAGGACGGCACCTTCGTACGGCTGCGGGACCGGCTCGGCCGCGGTGCGCTGCTCGTGGTGCTGATCGCACCGGGCACAGGTGTCTGGGAGCGCAAGCACTGGGTCAGCGCGGGCATCATGCCGCAGCTCGCGGCGGCGGTCACGGCGCTGCCGCACCCCGCCGAGCTGCTCGTCGCCGAGAGCTACCCGGGTGCGGCCGCGCACACCGTGCTGCTGGTGCGTCCCGACGGGCACCTCGTCACCGCGCTGGGCGGAGTGCGCCCGGCCGATCTGTACGCCGCAGCGGAGGCCACGGTGGGCGGACCGGTGAAGGCGCAGGCAGAGGCCGGTGCTTCTGCCGGTTCACGCTGAGGTCGGCCCCCCCCCGGATCTGTCCGGGTGATGTGCTCACTGTCACAGTGCGTCCGCATGGTGACGGTGAGTTGACCCGTCCGGGCGGCCGTGGTGTACTCCGGTTCGTGACCGACACCTGTGTGCGCCTGTGGCGGAGGGTCCATATGGACCTCCTCCGCTATGCGGGCTGCGTGTGTCGCCCGTCCTGCTGAATTCGCATCCCTCTTCTTCTGTGCGCGCGCCGCGCTCTGTCCGCCGGCTGCCGCGCCTCGCCCGCGAACCCTCATCAGGACCTTCAGGACGGCATCCGTGTCTGTATCCCCTTCTGCCACTCCCTCTGTCTCCACCGGTCCGGCTCCCACCCAGGCCGACCTCTACGACTTCGTCCGGCGCACGGCCGCCGACACCGAGCTGATCGACTCCCTGCCGCTCGACCCGGAGGGCCGCACGTGGGTGCGGCTGGACGGGCCCGGCGGCAGCGAAGCATGGCTGATCGGCTGGCCGCCCGGCACGGGCACCGGCTGGCACGACCACGCCGACTCGGTCGGCGCCTTTCTCACCGCCTCGGGCGAACTCAAGGAGAACTCGCTCGCCGCTCGGCTGCCCACCGACGGCTGGAAGACCCTGGAACTCACCGACGACGTGGACCGGGAACGCCGGCTGCGGGCCGGCCAGGGCCGCGCCTTCGGCCGACACCACGTCCACGAGGTGCTCAACGAGTCCTCCGACCGGCACGCGATCTCCGTCCACGCCTACTACCCGCCTCTGCCGCAGATCCGCCGCTACAGCCGCAGCGGCCCCATCCTGCGACTCGAGCAGGTCGAGCGACCGGAGGACTGGCAGTGAGCGCCGTACCCGGGCCGACGAGCCGCGACACCCAACCGGCGGTCGGCATCGATGAGTTGCTGGATCGTGTCAGGGCGGGCTATGAGCGGATCGAACCGCGGGATGCGTACGAGGCTGCCCAAGCCGGCGACGCACTCCTGGTCGACATCCGCTACGCCGCCCTGCGCGATCGGGACGGCCTCATCCCCGGCGCCCTGGTCGTCGAGCGCAACGAACTGGAATGGCGCCTCGACCCCCAGGGCAGCCACCGCCTCCCCGAGGCCACCAGTCACGCCCTGCGCATCGTCGTGATCTGCAACGAGGGCTACGCGTCCAGCCTGGCGGCCCAGTCCTTGCACCAGCTGGGCCTGCACCGGGCCACGGACCTGGTCGGGGGGTTCCAGGCCTGGCGTGAGGCGGGGCTGCCGGTGGAGTGAGAGCGAGGGCTGCTAGGGGATGTAGCGGCGGAAACCCTCTGCCAGAGCTTGGAAGCCGCACGCCTTGTAGAAGGTGTGGACGTACTCGTCGTCCGCGGCCAGGAGCTGAACCTTGTAGCAGCCCGCCGACTCACCCAGCCGAACAGCGGCCTCCATCAGCCGACGGCCGACACCGCTCCGCTGGAAGGAGCCGGCCACCACCACGTTCTCCACGAACAGGATGGCCCGGCCCCCGCGCGTGAGGTTCGGCAAGACGATGCAATCCGCCGTTCCGACCACGGTGCCGCCGGCTTCGGCCACCAGGATCGTACGACCCTGCTGCCTTGATATGGCCGTCCAGATGGCGTCTGCGGACGCCTGGGGCAACGGCGCATCGTCCGGGTTCAACTCGCTGTACAGAGCGAGCAACGCAGACACGTCCACCTCGGCTGCTGACCGCACATCGATCCTCATGCGCTGAGTCCAGGACGCAAACAGCCGTACAGCGGCGGCAGTTGCTCGGCTGGCTCATGCAACTGCTCCCCGTACCGGACCTCATCCCGTCGGCGGCACACCCCTCAGAACCCCTCGTCCCCGAGCAACTCCGTGTCCTCCCCCTCTTCCTCCAGCGCCTGCCGGACCACCCGCAGGGCCATGCCCTCGGGGTAGCCCTTGCGGGCGAGCATGCCCGCGAGGCGGCGGAGGCGTTTGTCCCGGTCGAGTCCGCGGGTGGAGCGGAGCTTGCGCGCCACGAGCTCGCGTGCGGTCTCCTCCTCCTGCTCGGAGTCGAGCCGGGAGACCGCCTCGTCGATCAGCGTGGAGTCGACGCCCTTGGTTCTCAGCTCCCGGGCGAGCGCACGCCGGGCGAGGCCTCTGCCGTGGTGGCGGGACTCCACCCAGGCGTCCGCGAACGCACTGTCGTTGATGAGGCCGACCTCTTCGAACCGGGAGAGCACCTCTTCGGCGGCGTCGTCCGGGATCTGCCGCTTGCGCAGGGCGTCGGCGAGCTGCTTACGGGTCCGTGGGGTCCCGGTCTGCGAATTCCGCACGATCGAAGGGAGCGGGGGTGTTGAAAACGTGGGTCGGCCGACTAGGGTGGGTGTCTCAAGTACTGGACATCCGAACTGGA
>NZ_JBEOXI010000177.1:0-17687 GCF_040296465.1 Streptomyces sp. NPDC002130 | reverse complement strand
CTCTGAAGTCCATCTGGAAGACGGCGGCCTCGCGCATCACCGGCCAGGCCCGGTCGGCGAGGAAGGCGCGGTCCCCGGTGAAGCGGTAGTGCGCCCACAGGTGGGCGCACAGCCAGGCGCCGGCCATCGGCCAGTTGGCCCACTGGGGGCCGCCCTGGACCGGGTTGGTGCTGCGCCAGACGTCCACGTTGTGGTGGGCGGTCCAGCCTCCGCAGCGGTAGTAGGCGTGGGCGGTGCGGCGTCCCGCTGTGGCGAGGTCGGTGATCAGGTCGAAGAGCGGCTCGTGGCATTCCGGCAGACCGGTGGTCTCGGCGTGCCAGTAGTTCATCTGGAGGTTGATGTTGGTCGTCCAGTCGCACTGCCAGGGCGGCTGGATCTCGGTGTTCCAGATGCCCTGGAGGTTCGCCGGCTGGGAGCCGGGACGGGAGGACGCGATGAGCAGGTAGCGGCCGTAGGCGAAGAACAGGGCGGTCAGGCCCGGGTCGTCCGCGCCGGAGCGCACGGCGGCGAGGCGTTCGTCGGTGGGCAGGGCTTCGAGCGCCCGGTCGTGGCCGAGGCTGAGGACGGTCCGGTCGTGCAGGGTGCGGTGGTCCGCGACGTGCTCGGCCCGCAGACGGTCGTACGGAACCTCGGCGGCGGCGTCGAGCAGCCCGGCCACCTCGGCCTCGGGGCCCGAGTCCGGCCCCACGGGCACGCTGTCCCAGCCCCGGAAGCCGGTGGCGGCGGCGACCAGAACGGTGGCGCTCGTGGCGCCGGTCAGTCGCAGCCCGCCGGTCTCCGGGTCGGGTGTGAGGGTGCCGTGATCGGTGACGATGCGCAGGGCCGCCGCGAATCCGGTTCCGGCGTCGGGCTCGTAGCGCACCGCCTCGGGGCCGGTGGCCAGGAACGCAACGTCCACGGGGGCCCGGCCGGAGACGGCCGCACCGGGTGCCGAGCCGGGGTGCGCCGATTCCAGGCGGGCGGTGAAGGCGAGCGCGCCGGGTGTGTCACAGCTGAGCCGGACGACGAGGACGCCGGCCACGGCGGAAACGAACAGCTCGCGGGTGTGGCGCACCCCGTCGGCCGTGTAGGTCACCGTGCAGAGCGCGTCCGCGAGGTCCAACTCCCTTCGGTAGTCGGTGACTTCGCTGCCGTGCCCGAGGCCGAGGAGCAGGGCGCCCAGGGGCTGGTACGCCTGGGTGTCGGGGCCCTGCATGCGCTCGGCGAGTTCCTCGGCGCGCAGGTGGTCGCGGTCGTGGAGCACCGCGCGGCGCAGTGCCTTCAGATGCTGCGCCGCGCGGTGGTCGTTGTGGTCGGCCGGGCCGCCCGACCACAACGTGTCGACGTTGAGGTCGACCCGCTCGTGGGCGGTGCGGCCGGGCACCATGGCGCCGAGGGAGCCGTTACCCAGCGGCAGCGCCTGCGGGAAGCCGTCGGCGGGGCGGCGGTACCAGAGCTTCAACATGCGCGGAATCCGAGGGTGAGGCTGACAGGGCGGGCGTAGAGCTCGTAGCGGGACTTTACCGGGGACCACCGGAGCCGCTGCCGATACCGTGCCGGTTCCGCACGCGCGGCTACTTGTCCGACGGCATGCCGGCGGGGGTCGGCGTGTCCGGGGCCAGCAGTCCCTCGGCGCGCAGCTCGTCCCACAGGGCGACCGGGATCCGGTGCCGCAGCTGGTCCACGCTGTCGCGCACCTCCTCGGCGGAGCGGGCACCGGTCAGGACGCTGGCGACTACGGGGTGGCCGTAGGGGAAGTGCAGGGCGGCGCTGCGCAGCGGCACGCCGTGGCGTTCGGCGACGGCCTTCAGCCGCAGCGCGCGGTCGAGCACCGGTTGCGGGGCGGGCGCGTAGTCGTACATCGCGCCGGGTTGCGGGGCGATCAGCAGCCCCGAGTTGAACACCCCGCCGATGATGACGCTCCTGCCCCGAGCGGCGGCCTCCGGCAACAGCTCGGCCAGCCCCTCCTGTTCCAGCAGGGTGTAGCGGCCGGCGAGCAGGACGACGTCGATGTCGGTCTCCCGCAGGAAGCGGGCGGGCAGCGCGCACTGGTTCATGCCGACGCCGATCGCCCCGATCACACCCGCGTCGCGCAGCCGCTCCAACGCCGGATACGCCTCGCGCAACGCCTGGTCGGCGTGGTCGTCGGGGTCGTGCAGCAGGGCCATGTCGACGCGGTCGAGGCCGAGGCGTTCCAGGCTCGCTTCCAGGGAGCGCAGCACCCCGTCGGCGCTGAAGTCCCAGACGCGCCGATGGGTTTCGGACACGGCGAAGCCGTGCGCCAGGTCGTCGCCCCTGCCGCCCCCCGGGTTCGGCTCCAGCAGCCGCCCGACCTTGGTGGACAGGGTGTACATGTCCCGGGGGCGGTCGCGCAGTGCCTCGCCCAGGCGGCGCTCGGACAGGCCCAGCCCGTAGTGGGGCGCGGTGTCGAAGGTGCGGATGCCCGCGTCCCAGGCGGCGTCCACCGCGGCGAAGGCCGCCTCGTCGCTGATCGGACGGTAGAGGTTGCCGATCCCCGCTGCCCCGAACGACAGCTCGGTGACCCGGACACCGGTGCTGCCCAGTGTCGCCGTCTTCATGAGCCGGCCGCCGGGCGGAGCCTGAGCCCCTGCATGCCCCCGTCGACGGCGAGGGCCGTACCGGTCACGGAAGCGGCGGCCGGAGACGCCAGGTAGACGATGGCGGCGGCGACCTCGTCCGCGGTGACCAGGCGGCCCATCGGCTGACGGGCGTTCAGAGCGGCACGTTCGGCCTGGGGGTCGTCGGCGGCGTCCAGGAGCCGCGCCACCCAGGGGGTGTCGGCGGTACCGGGGTTGACGCAGTTGACGCGGATGCCTTCGCGGACGTGGTCGGCGGCCATGGCGAGGGTCAGTGACAGGACCGCGCCCTTGCTGGCGCAGTAGAGGGCGCGCTGCGGGAGGCCCGCGGTGGCGCCGATCGAGCAGGTGTTGACGATCGCCGCGTGCGCCGAGCGCCGCAGATGCGGCAGGGCGGCGCGGGTGGTGCGCACGATGCCGAGGACGTTGACGTCCATGACGCGGTGCCACTCCTCGTCGGGGTTGTCCTCGATGGTGCCGATGGCTCCGATGCCGGCGTTGTTGACGAGGATGTCGAGACCGCCGAGGCGCGTGGCCGCTTCCTCCACGGCGAGGCGTACCGACGTGTCGTCCCGGACGTCGGCTTTGACGGGGTACAGCGGTTCGGGCACCCCGGACGGTTCGAGATCGAGCACGGCCACCGCCGCGCCCCGCTCGGCCAGAGCGCGTGCGGTGGCGAACCCGATGCCGGACGCGCCGCCCGTGACGAGGGCCCTGAGTCCTGACAGTTCGGTCATGTGTCACTCTCCTGCCGGGCGCGGTCGGCGACCCAGAAAGTTCCGTCCGGGAAGTGGTAGGCGACGATGGACTCCGCTCGCATGGTGGCGGAGAAGCCCGGGTCGAGAGGGGCTGTGTAGTGCCCGTCGCGCATGACCACGGGCGCGTCGAAGTGCTGGTGGAGATGGTCGACGTACTCGATGACCCGGTCCTCGGTGGTGCCGGACAGGGCGAGGTAGTCGAACATGGACAGGTGCTGTACCAGCTCGCACAGTCCCACGCCGCCGGCGTGCGGACACACCGGAACCCCGAACTTCGCGGCGAGCAGCAGGATCGCCAGGTTCTCGTTCACCCCGCCGACCCGGGCCGCGTCGATCTGCAGCACGTCGATGGCACCGGTCTGGAGGAGCTGCTTGAAGACCACGCGGTTCTGCACGTGTTCGCCGGTGGCGACCTTGACGGGGCCGACCGCCCGGCGTACGGCGGCGTGTCCGAGGATGTCGTCGGGGCTGGTGGGCTCCTCGATCCAGTAGGGCTTGAACTCGGCGAGCGCGTTGGTCCATTCGATCGCCTCCTCCACGCCCCACCGCTGGTTGGCGTCGATGGCGATGCGGATGCCGTCGCCGACGGCCGCACGGGCGGTGCGCAGGCGCCGGATGTCGTCGCCGAGGTCGGCGCCGACCTTGAGTTTGATCTGGGTGAACCCATCGTCGACCGCCTGCTTCGCCAGCCGGGTGAGCTTGTCGTCGGAGTATCCGAGCCAGCCCGGGGACGTCGTGTAGCCCGGGTAGCCGCGCTCCAGCAGTGTCGCCTCGCGGTCGGCGAGCCCCGCACGGCCCCTGCGCAGGAGGGCGAGGGCCTCGTCGGGGGTGAGGGCGTCGGTGAGGTACCGGAAGTCGACCTGGGAGACGAGCCACTCGGGTTCGGCGTGGGCGAGCAGACACCACAGCGGCTGCCCGGCGCGCTTGGCGGCAAGGTCCCACACGGCGTTGACCACGGCGCCGATGGCCATGTGCATCACGCCCTTCTCGGGGCCGAGCCAGCGGAGCTGGCTGTCGCCGATCAGGTCGCGGCTGAGCGAGCCCGGGTCGTCGCAGAGCTCCGCGACGGAACGTCCCACGACATGGTGCCGCAGGGCGTCGATCGCGGCTACCTGCACGTCGTTGCCGCGTCCGATGGTGAAGGTGAAACCGTGGCCTTCCGGACCGTCTGCGCCGTCGGTGCGCAGCACCACGTAGGCGGCGGAGTAGTCGGGATCCGGGTTCATCGCGTCGGAGCCGTCGAGTTCCCGCGAGGTGGGGAAGCGGACGTCGTACGTGTCGAGCGCGGCGATCCGGGCTGAGGTGGCGGTCACGGGCGTGCCTTTCACGCTTGGCCGAAGGTCTGGCCCTGGCTGCCGAGCCGGTCGACGGAGAGTTCGACGGTGTCGCCCGGGCGGAGGTAGGGAGTACCGGGCAGACCGAGGGCCACGCCCGCGGGCGTACCCGTGTTGATCACGTCGCCCGGCTCCAGGACCATGTACTGGCTCAGGTAGGCCACGATGTGGTCGACCGGGAAAATCATGTCCCGGGTGTGCCCGTTCTGCCGCTTCACGCCGTTGACGCCGAGGTGCAGCCCGAGGTTCTGCGGATCGCCGACCTCGTCCGCGGTGACCAGCCACGGGCCGAGCGGATTGAAGGTCTCGCAGGACTTGCCGAGGTCCCACTGCGAGGAGTACTCCAGCTGGAACTCCCGCTCCGAGACGTCATGGCTGATCGTGTACCCGGCGATGACGGCCCGGGCGGCTTCCGGGCCGTCCAGGTAGCGGGCCCGGCGGCCGATGACGACCGCGAGTTCGACCTCCCAGTCGGTCTTCACCGAGCCACGCGGGACGAGCACCTGGTCGTAAGGTCCGACGACGGTCCCCGGGTCCTTCATGAACACCACCGGCCGCTCGGGGATGGCGGCACCGGTCTCGGCGGCGTGGTCCCGGTAGTTCAGGCCGACGCAGACGATCTTGCCGGGGCGTGCGACGGGCGGGCCGGTCCGCAGTCCGTCGGCGTCCAGTGCGGGGAGGCTTCCCGCAGCGATCGCGGCGCGGGCACGCTCGATACCGTCGGAGGCGAGGAACGCGCCGTCGATGTCGGAGGTCACGGGGGACAGGTCCAGCAGCCGGCCCTCGTCGGTGCGGACAGCTGGGCGCTCTTCGCCGGTGGCGCCGACTCTCAGCAGTTTCACTCGCGGTTTCCCCTCGTCCTGGGCGGTTCACGGAGGCAGGCGACGGCCGGTTCCGCGCTCTCCCAGTCATCGGATGTATGACGACAGCGCGACTGTAAGCGCAAGAGAACCCGCTGGCAACGGATACCTCGGATGTATTTCCCCGCGCGTAGGTGATCCCTTAGCAGAACGGGCCAACCTCGACGTACGCGCGGCCCGGGTGCGCCAGACAACGGGGGGCGCGCCAGAGGGCTGGTTCCCATGGGAGTGCGAATCAGTGGCGACGCAGTCTTGTCAACGTCTGCACGCCGTCGTAACGTCCTCGGCGTCCGATATACATCGGAGGAATGACCCCCAGTTTCCCCGCTGCGCTTTCCGTCGACCGCGCCGGTCGGCAGGCGCTCGGGTGCGGGCCCGCACTGACCGTGCCGACCGCCCCTCTGCCCGGCCTGCGTACTCCCCCCCCTCGCCCGGCAGGCCGGTACGCCCCGCCTCACCGACGCCCCGCGGTCCTCCGCCCTGCCAAAGGAGACAACACGGCCATGAAGCTCACTCGCACCCGCTCCACCGCCGCAGCCGCCACCGCGGTCCTCGCCGTACTCGCCCTCGCCACCGCGTGCAACCGCGAGAGCACCGCCACGGCCGCCTCGGGCGGCGACAAGCCCGCCATCGGGATCGACCTGCCGCGCTCCGACTCCGACTTCTGGAACTCCTACGCCCAGTACGTGAAGAAGGACATCAAGACCGACGGCATCAAGACCCTGCCGATCAGCAACTCCCAGAACGATGTCACCAAGCTCGTCGCCAACGTCCAGGTCTTCGAGAACACCGGTGCCAAGGCCGTCGTCATGGCACCCCAGGACACCGGCGCCATCGCCTCCACCCTCGACACGCTCGCGTCCAAGAAGATCCCCGTGGTCAGCGTCGACACCAGACCCGACAAGGGCGACGTCTACATGGTGGTGCGCGCCGACAACCGGGCGTACGGCACCAAAACCTGCGAGTTCCTCGGCAAGCAGCTCGGCGGCAAGGGCAAGGTCGCCGAGTTCCAGGGCGCACTGGACTCCATCAACGGACGCGACCGCTCCGAGGCGTTCGCGGAGTGCATGAAGACCAAGTTCCCGAAGATCAAGGTCTTCGAGCTGCCCACCGACTGGAAGGGCGACGTGGCCTCCGCCAAGCTCCAGTCGCTGCTCGCCCAGCACCCGGACCTGAACGGCATCTACATGCAGGCCGGCGGTGTCTTCCTGCAGCCCACACTCGCCCTGCTGGAGCAGAAGGGCCTGCTCAAGCCCGCCGGGCAGAAGGGCCACATCAGCATCGTCTCCAACGACGGCATCCCGCAGGAGTTCGACGCCATCCGCAAGGGCCAGATCGACGCCACCATCTCCCAGCCCGCCGACCTCTACGCCAAGTACGCCCTCTACTACGCCAAGGCCGCGGCAGAGGGCAAGACCTTCCGGCCGGGCGCGACCGACCACGACTCCACCATCATCAAGCTGCCCAACGGCCTGGAGGACCAGCTGCCCGCCCCGCTGGTCACCAAGGACAACGTGGACGACAAGTCCCTGTGGGGCAACAGCGTCGGGCACTGACCGGCAGCGACGTCGGCGCCGGGGCCTCGCCACCCCCCCCCTCCCCCGGCTGCGGTCTCCACCCCGGGTCAGGGCCCACTCCCCGCTCCGCGGTCCCCACCATCCGTATCCGAAGGACGGTACCCACCATGGCGGACACCGCCACCACCCCGGCGGCCGGCTCCGGAACCCGGCCCCCGGTCGCCGAGGCGACCGGCATCGGCAAACGGTTCGGCGCCACCGTCGCGCTGCGCGACGCCCGCATCAGCATCGCCGAGGGCGAGTCACACGCCCTGGTGGGGCGCAACGGCGCCGGCAAGTCGACGCTCGTGTCCATCCTCACCGGCCTCCAGCAGCCCGACACCGGTTCCCTTCGCTTCTCGGGCGAACCGGCCCCCGCCTTCGGCGACATCGACGCCTGGCGCTCCCGGGTCGCCTGCGTCTACCAGCGGTCCACGATCATCGGTGAACTGACCGTCGCCGAGAACCTCTACCTGAACCGGCAGAGCCCCACAGCGGTGCGCCCCATCCGCTGGAAGCAACTCAGACAGCGTGCGGAGGAGCTCCTCGCCGAGTACGGCGTGGCCGTCGACCCCGCAGCGAGGGCCAGGGATCTGACCGTCGAGCAGCGGCAGTTCGTGGAGATCGCCCGCGCGCTGTCCTTCGGAGCCCGTTTCATCATCCTGGACGAGCCGACCGCCAAGCTCGACGCCCGCGGCATCGGCCGGCTCTTCGGCAAACTCCGGGACCTTCAGGAGCAGGGCGTCGCCTTCCTCTTCATCTCCCACCACCTGCAAGAGGTGTACGACCTCTGCGGCACCGTCACGGTCTACCGCGACGCGGCCCACGTCCTGACCGCACCCGTGGCCGACCTCGATCACCACTCCCTCGTGGAGGCCGTGACCGGCGAGCCCGCCACCGTGGCCCCCGGCCTCGCGAGCGGGCCCCCGGTCGCACCGGCCGATGGTGCGGAACTGCTGCGCATCGACGCCCTGACGGTGCCCGGCGCCTGCGAGGGCATCTCCCTGTCGGTGCGCTCCGGCGAGGTGGTCGGGCTCGCCGGAGCGGCGGCCAGCGGCAACGTACAGGTGGGCGAGGCCGTCGCCGGTCTGCACCGTGCCGAGGCCGGCGGGATCTCGGTCGGCGGCAGGGCGGTACGCACCGGCAGCGTGCCGTCCGCCCTGGCCGCCGGAGTGGGTTTCGTCCCCGAGGACCGGCATCTGCAAGGTCTGGTCAACGGCCGCAGCGTGGCGGAGAACGCGACCCTCACCGTCACCGACCAGCTCGGGCCGTTCGGAGTCGTCCTGCCGGCCCGAACCCGCGCCTTCGCCCGGCACATGATCCGCGACCTGGACATCAAGACCCCGGCAGCGGCCACCCCGGTCTCCGCCCTCTCCGGCGGCAACCAGCAGAAGGTCGTGGTCGCCCGCGCGCTGGCCACCGACCCGCGCGTGCTGGTGGCCATCCGCCCCACGAACGGCGTCGACGTCAAGTCCAAGGAGTTCCTCCTCGGCAGGATCCGGCGGGCCGCCGACGAGGGCAGGGCCGCGCTGATCGTCTCCGACGAACTGGACGACCTCAGGGCCTGCGACCGGGTCGTGGTCATGTTCCACGGACGGGTGGTCGGCGAGTTCACCCGCGGCTGGACGGACGAACACGTCGTCGCCGCCATCGAGGGCGTCACCGGCACCACCACCCAACCCGCCGCGTCCACGGCGTCCGGCACCCACCAGCACGGAAGGTAGACATGTCCGCCACCACAGATGTCACGGAGCCCGCACCGAGCACGACGGCGCCGTCCGCGGTGGACACCACCCGGAGCCGGCTCGACCTCGGCCGTTTCCGTGAACTGTCCCTCATCCCGGCCATCCTCGTGCTGGGCCTGATCGGCTTCATCGTCTCGCCGGCCTTCCTCACCGCCGACAACCTCATCGGTGTGCTGCAGCAGTCCACCGAGCTGAGCCTGCTCGTCCTCGCGGCCGCCCTCATCCTCATCTGCGGACGGATGGACCTGTCCCTGGAGTCCACCATCGGCGTGGCCCCGGTCATCGCCGTGTGGCTCGTCCTGCCCTCCACCGGCGGGCGGTTCAACGGACTCGGGCTCTTCCCCGAGTGGACGGCCATCCCGTTGTGCCTCCTGGTCGGCGTGGCCATCGGCGCGCTGAACGGCTTCCTCATCCTCAAGCTGCGGCTCAACGGGTTCATCGTCACCCTCGGCGGGCTGACGATGTTGCGCGGTCTCCAAGTCGCCCTCTCCGAGGGCCAGTCGATCGTGGACCTGCCGTCCTCGTTCACCTACCTGGGCAAGGCGTCCTGGCTCGGCGTACCGGCAGCCATCTGGATCTGCGCGCTGCTGTTCGCGGCCGGTGGCAGCGCACTGGCCTGGCTGCGGCACGGCCGGGCGCTGTACGCCATCGGCGGCAACGCCGAGGCGGCACGGACCGCCGGCATCCGCGCCGACCGGATCGTGTGGGTCGTCCTCATCCTCGGCAGCCTGCTCGCGGCGTTCGCCGGCATCCTCTACAGCGGCCACTACGGCTCGATCTCGGCGACCCAGGGCAGCGGCTGGATCTTCCAGGTCTTCGCGGCCACCGTCATCGGCGGGGTGAGCCTCAACGGGGGCAAGGGCTCGGTGTTCGGCGCCCTCACGGGTGTACTGACCCTGCAGCTCGTCGTCAACGTCATGACGCTGGCGGGCGTACCGGCGCTGTGGAACCAGTTCCTGAACGGCGCCATCATCATCGTCGCCCTGATCATCTCCCGCTTCGCCTCCGGCGAGAAGCAGGACTAGCGGCAGCCCGGGCGCCGCTCCGGCTCGGCCTCGGCGACGCGGGGCGGCGCTCGTACCGTCCCCCGGCACAGGAAGGCACGTGTGTGGCACTCACCGACGAGGCGATGGACAAGATCAAGGCAATGATCGTCGCCGGCGAACCGGCGCCCGGTTCCCGCCTGCCGAAGGAGAAGCTCCTCGCCTCGCAGCTTGGTCTGTCCCGCAACTCGTTGCGGGAGGCCGTCCGCGCGCTCGCCGCGATGCGCATCCTCGTGGCGCGGCAGGGCGACGGCACCTACGTGTCCAGCCTGGAGCCCCAGCTCCTCCTCGAGTCGCTCTCCTTCGCCTCGGACGTCTCCCAGGGGCACACCGCCCTGCAACTGTTCCAGACACGCAGGCTTCTGGAACCACCGGCGACCGGGCTGGCCGCCACGTTGCTGACACCCGAAGACCTGAGGGCCCTCGGCGGCATCCTGGAGAGGTCCAGGTCATCGGCCACGGTCGAGGATTTCGTGGCCCACGACATCGCCTTCCACGCGAGGATCGTCGAAGCGGTCGGCAACCCGGTGCTGTCCATGCTGCTGCGCGTGCTGTCCATCGGCACCCAGCGGGTACGCATCGTCCGGGCCGGCCAGGCGCGGCGTTCGGTGGCCCACGCGCACCGGGACCACCAGCAGATCCTCGGCGCACTCCGGTCACGCGACGCCCTGCTGGCCGCTTCGGCGGCGACGGTGCACATCACCGCCGTCGAGCAGTGGTTGCTGTCGGGCGGCGGTCCATAAGGACGGCGGGCTCCCGGCAACCGAACGCTGGAAGCCCGCCGTCGTGCCTCACGGGGTTGTCGCATCCCGAACGAGCGCGGTGTCGGTGAACTGTTCGAAGCGGACGATCAAACCGCCACGCACCACGAAGTGGTGGGCCACGCGGATGTCGATCGGCTTGCCGGTGCCCTTGTGGGTCGCGGTGTAGCGGGCGAGGACGACGACGTTCTCGCCGTCGACGACATAGGTGTCGTCGTGGGCCGTCCAACCGTCCCAGTCCTGGCCCAGCTTCTCCATCACGTTGGCGGTGACGCCCTCGGGGGTGCGATAGGTGCCGGCCAGGGGGAAGCCGCCCATCTCGGTCCACTCCACGTCGGGGGCGAGCGTGGCGCGCAGGGCGGCCAGGTCACCGGCTGCCGAGGCCAGATACTGGCGGCGTACGACGTCGGCGGGAGCGGTGGAGGTGGCGAAGTCGCTCATCGTCAGCCCCACTGCATCTCGCCCTTGGCGACCTTCGCGCCGATCTGGGCGGCGATCAGCATGCCGTTGTCCGGGTAGCGCTTGACGAGGGCGTCGGTCAGCGCGGCGCCGTCGGCCGCCTTGCCGAGCTCTTCCTCGAAGGCGACGAGATACTCCCGGGTGGCGGTGATGGCGGAGGCGTCGGCGGGAGTGCCGGGCAGGCGGTGTCCGGGGACGACGAGCTCCGGCCGCAGGGCGGCCATCTCGTCGAGCAGGCCGATCCACGCGGAACGGTCACCGGGGGTGGGGGTGTCGGCGACCCAGACGTGCTCCTGCTGGAAGAGCAGCACACCGCCGAGGATCGCGCGGTGCTCGGCCTGCCACAGGTAGTGCCGGTCGGGGAGATCGGCCGGGCCGCCCCTGAGCTCGAAACGGTTCCCTTCGAGGGTGAGGTCTCCGGTCAGGGGCTCCAGGTGGACGAGGCGGGTCGGCAGGTTCTCGCCCACGGCCGCCCATGCCTTGAGCTTGCCCTCGTAGGAGTGCCGGATGTGCTCGATGACGATCGGGGTGGCGACGAACTTCGCCTCCGGGAAGGCGTCGGCGAGGACCTCGGCGCCGAAGTAGAAGTCGGGGTCGCCGTGGCTGACGAAGACGGTGGTCAGCTTCTTGCCGGAGTCGAGGACCCCGGCGGCCAGGCGGTGCCCGTCCGCGCGGGTGAAGGCGGCGTCCACCAGGAGCGCCTCGTTCTCGCCGGTGACGAGGGTGGCGGTCTTGTTCTTGCTGCCTGCGGGGAAGTCGAGGTCGAGGACCGTGAAGGAGAGAGCGCTCATTGCTGGTTCCTTGCGGGGAGGGGTGGCTGGGGGACGGGGATGTTCAGTGGGCGGGGAGGGACGAGAGCCGCTGCTCGACCTCGGTGGTGGTGGCGATTTCGGAGGCCAGCAGGGTAAGCCGGTCACCGTCGACGGCGAGGAGCGTGGGCAAGCCGGTGAGGCCCAGGTCGGCGGCGCGGCGGAAGTCGGCCTCGGCCGCCTCCTGAGCCCGGGGTGCCTCGAAGGCGGTGATCACGGCATCGGCGTCCGGTCCGGATTTTTCGGCGATCTTCCGGTACGTCGCCGATTCGGAGAGGCTGAGGCCGTCGACGTGGAAAACCCGCCGGAGACCACGTCGACGTCGAGCTCCGGATGCCGCGAGACCACTTCACGCAGTGTCCGGGAGAACCCGTGGGACCAGCCGCAATAGGCGTCGAAAACGTAAGTGAGCTTCATCGAGAACCTCGGCGGAACGGCGGGGCACCCGCTGGTGCGGGCGATTCGCCTGACTCAACAATACCTGACGCGTCAGATATTTTCATGCCCGGCCCGATGGACGGGCACCTTGCGCCGCCCACTGGTCCGGACCCGTCGGTCAAGATTCGGTCTCGCTTAACCGAGTAGTCGGCAGAAGGGCGTGTTACCAACGGTAAGTTCCGCCTCCCCACTCCCCGTTGTCAGGAGCCCCGGTTTTCATGCGCCGACTTCTTGCCTCCATCGCGGTAGCGTCAGTGGCCATCGGCGGGTTCATCGCGAACACCTCCCCCGCCGCTGCCGCCGACCCCGCGTCCGGTTCCTTCAGCGTCCTCGCCTACAACGTCGCGGGCCTGCCGGAGAGCATCTCCAGCGCTCCCACCCCGCGCGAGCCCGCCACCACGGAGATCGGCCGGCGGATCGCGCCGTACGACATCGTCAACGTCCAGGAGGACTTCAACTACCACGCCTTTCTCTACGCCGGCGACACCGCGCACGCCTACCGCACCCCCACCAGCGGCGGTGCGGGGATAGGCAGCGGCCTCAACACCCTGGCGAAGCTCCCCTACGACACCGACGACTTCGAGCGGGTGCGCTGGAACTCCTGTCAGTTCGACTCCGGTGACTGCCTCACGCCCAAGGGGTTCACCTTCATCCGGCAGCGTCTCGCCGAGGGCGTGTACGTGGACTTCTACAACCTGCACACCAACGCCGGCACGAACCCGGGCGACCTGGCCTCGAGGGCGGACAATCTCAATCAGCTGTCGGCCTTCATCAAGAGCCATTCGGCCGGGAACGCCGTCGTCGTCATGGGCGACACCAACACCCGCTACACGCGCTCCGGCGACACCATCGCCGAGTTCGCCACCGCGAACGGCCTGACGGATCCCTGGGTCGAGCTCATCCGCGGCGGCACCCCGCCCGCCAAGGGCAGCGACGCCCTGGTCTGCGATCAGACCGGCCCCACTGTGCCCAACACCTGCGAGGTCGTGGACAAGGTCCTGTACCGCGACAGCAAACTCGTCTCGCTCAACGCCACCTCCTACAACAACGAGCACTCCAAGTTCCTCACCGACGGCGGGCTCATGCTGTCCGACCACGACCCGATCAAGGTGGACTTCTCCTGGTCGCGCGCCGCGGACTTCCAGCTCAGCGACCAGTTCGGCGGGCCGCACGGCGACTACTACAACGACATCGACGCCGTGCCGGCGGGCGCGCGTCCGGTGAGCCTCTCGCTGCGCAGCGGCACCCGCGTCGACGGCGTCGGCCTGACGCTCGGCAACGGCAAGGTCGTCAGCCACGGCGGGACCGGCGGTACGGTGTCGACCCTGAACCTGGGCAGCGGGGAGTTCCTCAGCTCCGCCCAGCTGTGCCGGGGCGAGAAGGACGGCCGCACACGGATCTTCTCCGCCAGGTTCACCACGAACCTCGGCAGGAGCCTGTCCGGCGGAACCACCACGTCCGACTGCGTGACGCGCACCGCGCCCTCGGGATGGCAGATCGCCGGGTTCCACGGGCGTGCCGGTGCCGAGGTCGACAAGCTGGGCTTCATCTACACGAAGCGCTGACGCACTCTTCCGCCGACTGCCACAGACGGCTGACGCGCTCTTCCGCCGGCTGCCACCGATGTCGGCGCACCGACGGCGGCGACGGCCTCCCCGGCTGTCACCGCCGTCCGGCGTGGCGGAGCCATCCGCCGGCACTGCCGCAGGGACGTGCGGGCCGCCGCCGGCAGGGCCGGGGTGCTCTCGCCGCCTGCCCGGACCGGCGCCGTCAGGGCAGGCGGGGCAGCACGTCCCGCGCGCTGTGGCTGAGAAGGCGGAGGTTCTCGGCGAACCGTTCCCGGTCCGCGACCGGCAGGGGCGCCAGGAAGTAACGCTTGATGTTCTCCACGTGCGCCCGTGCCGCGGCGACCGTGGTCTCCTCACCCTGCGCGGTCAGGCGCACCAGGCGCGCACGCCGGTCACCGGGGTCCTCGACCCGCTCGACCAGACCGGCCGCAACCATGCGGTCCACCAGGCGGGTGGCCCCTCCCGTCGTCAGCACCTGTTCCTGGGCGATGGCGCCCATCGACAGCCCGGGCTCCCCCGCCCGCCCCAGGATCAGCAGCACCTCGAACATCAAGTGGCTGATGCCGCACTCCGCCTCCAGCGCCCGGCCCAGGATGTACTCCAGCCGGTTCGCAGCCCCCTGCAACCGGCCGAAGGCCAGCACCAGGGCGTCGTTCGCCGCTTCCCCCGGCGTCGAGATCTCCGCCTGCTCGTTCACGGCTCCGACACCCCTTTCCTCCTCGCACCCGTCCCTCCCGATCATGCCGCACCCTCGCCGGGCGTCACCTGCCGGCTTTGATACACCTGCCGGAACGTGCCCGGCGGCATGCCCGTGTGACGGGTGAAGAACTTGCCGAAGTTGGTGGGTTCGGGGAAGCCGAGGCGCCGTGCGATGGTCGCCACCGGCTCGTCGGTGTGGGCGAGTAGGCGCCGGGCCTCCAGGGCGACACGGCCGTCGATGACGTGCTTGACGGGCTGTCCGGTGGCGGCCGCGCAGGCGCGGGTGAGGGTCTTGACGGTGTAACCGAGGCGCTGGGCGTAGTCGGCGGCGCGCCGAGTGGTCGCGTAGGAACGCTCCAGCTCGGTGCGGAAGCGGGCGTAGACCTCCCCGCCCGCGTGCGGGTCACCGCCGCCCTCGGGGTGGGGCAACCGGTCGACCTGCAACAGCACGGTGGCCAGCAGGAGTTGCAGGATCTCCGAGGACACGTCCTGCACCGGCCGGCCGTACTCCGCACGCAACTGGCCCAGCAGCGTGGACAGCACGGCGTACTCGGGGCTTGCGCCCAGCTGTCGGCACGTGGCCCCGTACCAGTCGCCGACCAGCCGGTCGGCACTGCTGGCGTGCGGCGGGAAGGCCGAAGTGAACAGCAGATGCGTGCCGTTCGCGGTGCCCGGCCGCACGAAACTCTGCACTTGTCCGGGGCGGACCCACAGCAGGGTGCCCGGGCGGATGGGGTAGGTCACGAAGTCGACGGCGTGCTCGCCGCTGCCTTCGGTGATGAGGGTGAGGGTGTGGAAGTCGACCCGGTGCACCGCGTCCGGCCGGCTGCGCCGGCGTCGGCGTCTCTCGTGCAGGGTGGACAGGTCGATGATCTCGAAGCCGGGGATCCGCTCCTCGGGCGGATTGAAGTCGAACCGGGGGATGGCGCCGCCCCGGGAAGGGTCGTCCGCGTCACGCTCCCTGGCGATCATCGCACTCTCCGAATGTCCTCGATTTACCATGCCGGGTCTCCAGCGTATCTCGCCTGCCTGCGCTTTCGCAGCGAGAGTGGAGGTCATCAAGGGCGACGCAAGGCCGCCCTCACCTTCAGGGAGCACCCCATGAACGGCACGGTCACGGTCCTCGACAAGGGCGCGGTCCGCATCCACAGCTACATGTCCCCGGCGGACACCTTCCACACCACCACCCAGCTGATCGAGACCCCGGCGCGGATCATCGCGGTCGACGCCCAGCTGATCCCCGCCTACGCGGACGAGGCGATCGCCTACGCCAAGGGGCTGGGCAAGCCGCTGGACCGGCTCATCGTCACCCACGCCCACCCCGACCACTACAACGGTGCCGCCCGGTTCGGCGTCCCCGTCCACGCCCTGGCCGTGGTGCGCGAGCAGATCGTCGCGCGCGGCGACAGTACGCTGCCGACCGGACTGGTCATCCCCGTCGGCGACTTCACCCCGACCGTGGACCTCACCCCCGGCACCGAGGTCATCGACGGCGTCCCGTTCGTCTTCGAGGCCGTCTCCGGCGGTGAGGCCGCCGACGAACTGCTCATCAAGCTGCCCGAGCAGGGCGTCCTGGTCGCACAGGACCTCGTGTACAACGACGTCCACCTCTACCTGGGCAACAACGACATCACCGGTTGGCAACAGGCGGTCGACGTCCTGGCCGCCGAGTCCGGCTACGACACGATCCTGGCGGGCCACGGCCTGCCCACCGGGCCCGAGGTCTACGCGGACGTACGCCGCTACCTCGCCGACGCCCGCGAGCTGCTCGGCGACGACGGCGACGCGTACAAGAAGGCGATCGTGGACCGCTACCCCGCCCATGTCGGCCCGTTCATCATCGACATCGCCAACCGGTCGCTGTTCGGCGCCGGCCACTGATCGCGCACCCACTGACCACGAAGGGAACCAGCCAGAATGCAGATCACCATCGTGGGCGCCGGCAACATGGCGCGCGGCATCGCGACCCCGCGCCCTGGCGGGCGGGCACACGGTGACCCTCACCGCCAAGGACCCGGCCAAGGCCGCCCGGCTCGCCGAAGAGCTCAGCGCGCAGGCGGTGGGCGACGCCGCCGTGCGCGTGGGTGACGACTCCGCGGTGGACACCGCCGAACTCGTCGTCCTGGCCGTGCCGTTCACCGCCGCCAAGGAAATCTCGGCCTCCCTCGGGGCCCGGCTGAGCGGCAAGGTCCTCGTGGACATCAGCAACCCCGTCGACGCCTCGCTGGACGCGCTCGTCGTCGCCCCGGGGACCTCGGCCGCCGAGGAGATCGCCGGGGCCGCCGCTCCCGGCACCAAGGTCGTCAAGGCGTTCAACACCACGTTCGCCACGACGCTGGTGGCCGGCCAGGTGGGCGGCACTCCGCTGGACGTCTTCATCGCAGGTGACGACGAGGCGGCCCGCAAGCAGGTCGCGGAGCTGGTGACGTCCGGCGGACTCCACGCGGTCGACGTCGGGGTGCTCAAGCACGCACGCGAGCTGGAGGGCTTCCAACTGCTGCACATGGCCCTGCAGATCAGCGAGGGCGGCTACGGCTGGGCGAGCACCGTCAAGCTCATCGCGCCCTGATCCCCGCTCCTCCCCTTCCTGGAGAACCGCCCCATGCACCCCCGCTCCACCCTCACGGCGCTGGCGGCAGCCGCCCTGCTGGCCTCCGCCGCGACTACGACCGCCTCCGCCGCCACCGCTCCCGTCACGCGGCCCCGCATCACCGCCCACTTCGACCTGGCCGCCGCCCGGCAGCCCGAGAACATCACCCTGGACACCGACGGATCCGCCTACCTGACCTTCTCCTTCGCACGGCAGATCGCCCGGGTCGACCCGTCCGGCCGGACGCAGGTCCTCGCCACTCTCCCGGCTCCCGGGAAGGCCGAAACGCCCACCCTCGGGAAGGCGTTCGTCGGCGGCATCGCCCGCGCGCCCGACGGCACCTTCTACGTCACCTACGCCACGGGCACCGGCGACCTCACCGGCATCTGGGCCGTGCGGCCCGGCGCCGCCCCGCACGGCATCGCCGCCCTCCCCGCCAGAGCTGACGGACACGCTGGAGAGCCGGGCCGCCCGCGACACCGCGGGCGGCC
>NZ_JBEOXI010000176.1:0-17775 GCF_040296465.1 Streptomyces sp. NPDC002130 | reverse complement strand
GTGGCAGCGCATTGCTCATGCGTTCTTTGCTGGCTGTTCAGTTCACGCCCTCACCCAGCGGGCCCTGCCCCGCAACCGCACACCGGCCCCGGTGATCCCGGCCCAGTCCACCGGCCGGGACGGCGACCCCGGCTATGCCCTGGTCCGTCTCCAGGTGCTGCGCACGGCACTGGAGGCGGGGCTGCCGCTGACGGCGAAGGCATGGCCCAAGAGGTCCCAGTTGCCGCCGCTGCTGCCGCACGTGTGGGGCCTGAAGCTGTTCCCGCGCTCCGGCGGCGCCGACGAACTCGCCCTGGACCAGCGGCTGTCCACCCTGTCCGGCCCGGCCCGGGCGGCCTACGCGCTGCGGGGTCTCGAGCGGCTCTCGGACGACGGGGTGTGCGAGGTCCTCGCGGCGGCGGGCGTCGCCGACCCGGAGGGCGCGGTGCTGGAGGCCGACGGCATCCCCGCCCAGTACGGGCTGCTCGACTCCCCCGAGTTCGACCCCTGCTCGCTCCAGGCCCGCCCCACCGACCTGATGCGCCGCCGCCACCATCTGAAGGCCGCACTGGCCGCCGGTGCCGCCCTGCTGGTGTGCGGGGCCCTGCTCGGCCTGCCCGGTGAGGGCTGGGGCCCCGAGGGCGCCGCGGCACCCCCGTATGCGCGGAACCCGGCCGCGCAGGCCGCCCTGGACCCGGCGAAGCTGACCCGGGTCCCGCCCACCGCGTGGCGCAGCTCGGCGCGCACCGACTTCTCCGTGTGGCCGGCCCGCGGCGACCGTACCGACGACAAGGCCCTGCTGCGCCGCGCCCTGGCCGTGTGGGCCCGCCCCGGCGAGACGGTCCAGGTGTCGGCGACCCCCGGCACCCTCTCCGGCGGCCCCGCCGGACCGCCCCAGCTGCTGTACGCGGGGACGGTCGACGCGGCGCGCGTGGTGATCCTCTACGACGGTCTGCGCATCGTCCGGTACGCCGAGCCGAAGGACGGCACACAGGGCGCCGCCCTCGACTTCGCCCGGGTCGACGGGGCCGGCCGGGCCGAGGCGGGCGCGGTGGTCCTGGGCAGGGCCGACGGCAATGTCCGCTACCTGATGGCCCCCTGGGTGCGAAAGGCCGGCGAGCGGGACCTGATGAAGCCGGGCTCCGGCGCGATGAACCTCACGCTCACCGGCGGTGTGGCCGCGCCGCTGGCCAGCCCGGCCCTGCGATCCGGCCCCTGCACCTCGTGGAACGTACTGCAGGTGACCGACGGCGGCAGGACCCGGCTGCTGACCGACCTCGGCGAACTGGTCCCCGCCCGGCTCACCGCCGGACGGCCGGGCTCCCCGCGGGAGGTGTCCGGGGCCGCGGCGCTGCGCACCTGGCAGCCGTTCGCCTGCTCGCTGGGCACGGTGCGCTCGGCGGGGGTGCGGAGCGTCAACGCCTGGGCGTTCAACGAGCAGCCGCTGCCCGACGCGAGCGGCTCGGCGGCATGGGTGTGCACGCGGGCCGAGACCTGGCGGGGCGGCGGGGCGCGGGTGCTGGCGCAGTTCCACACGCCGGGCGGGGCGTACGGGGCGGCGGCGGCGCAGGCCGAGAACGTCCCGGCCTGCGGTGCGCGTGATCCGCATGTGCTGGCCGGGGTGCTGTGGAAGTCGAAGGCCGGCGACTGGTACCTGCTGGCCGCCGGCAGCCGGGAGACGGCGTCGATCCGGGCGACGGGCGCGGTGAACGGGCAGGCGCGGAGCAGTCTGCTGACCGTGCCGGCCGAGCAGGGGGCCCAGGCTCAGCTCAAGGGGTCCCTGAAGGACGGGCGTTCGCTCCGCGGGTTGCGCTGACGGAGGCGAACGGGGGGGCCGTCCGGCGAGGTCGCCGGCACCCGCTGATCGATCCGGCCCGTTCGAGGCCGGAATCGATCGGTAAGGTGTTCGCATGACTACCGGGGTTCGCCGCAGAATGGGAGTCGATGAGCGGCGGCAGCAGTTGATCGGCGTCGCCCTCGAACTGTTCAGCCGCCGCTCGCCCGACGAGGTCTCCATCGACGAGATAGCGTCGGCCGCGGGCATTTCCCGCCCGTTGGTCTACCACTACTTCCCCGGCAAACTCAGCCTGTACGAGGCCGCGTTGCAGCGGGCCTCGGACGATCTGGCGGCCCGTTTCGTGGAGCCGCACGAGGGCCCGCTGGGGGCCCGGCTGCTGCGCGTGATGCACCGCTACTTCGACTTCGTGGACGAGCACGGGCCGGGTTTCTCCGCCCTGATGCGCGGCGGTCCGGCGGTCGGTTCCTCGACGACGAACGCGCTCGTCGACTCCGTACGGCAGGCCGCGTATGTCCAGATCCTTTCGCACCTGGGCGTGACCGATCCGCCCGCGCGTCTCGAACTGGTCGTCCGGTCCTGGATCTCGCTCGCCGAGTCGACGGCGCTGATCTGGCTGGACGGCCGGCGCATCCCGCGCGAGGAGCTGGAGCCGCAGCTCGTCAACGACTTCGCCGCGCTCGCCGCGGTCAGCGCCGCCTACGACGAGGAGATGGCGGAGTTGCTGCGCGGCGCCCTCGAGGACGAGCCGGCCGACGGCCCGTTCGCGCACCTGGTCGGCCGGCTGATCGCCCTGGCGAGCTGAACGGGCTCGGCTCTCAGCTCTCGAACTTGGCGTACGAGGGGTCCAGGTCGCGGACCTCGGCGGAGGCGTGCAGCGCCCGCCCCTCGGGCTGCTTCAGATAGGTCCGCAGCAGCTCCAGCGCGGCCTCGGTGAGCCGGGCCTTGGTCTCGTCGGTGCGTCCGGCGAGCAGCGCGATGTGGACGTGCACATGGGCGTGCCCCTCGGCCTCGGGGCCGACGACGATGTCCTCGGTCGGGCGGAACCGGCTCTTGCAGGCCGGCGGCTTGGCGGCCGCGATCTCGACCGTGGCCTCGTGCAGCGCCCTGGCGAATCCGGGCCGGTCGAATCCGTCCGCGAGGTCGGCGGAATAGTCGACGGTGATCTGCGGCATCAGCACTCCTGTTCCAGGTCGAGGGGCTCACCCTAACGGCAGGCGGGGCGGGCCGCCGATCGCGGTCCGCCCCGCCCGTACCGGGTTCGTCACCCGGCGGTGAACACCGCGACCGTCCGTCCCGGAACGGCGAACGTCCCGGACTTCTCCGCGTAGGCGGAGGACTTCGCGGTGGCGTCGGCGCCCGCCGCCTGCACGGGGTGCAGCCGGTAGCCGGTCCCGGCCAGGGCGGGGACGCGCTGTTCCTGCCGCTCGGGCGTGGCGTTGAAGACCACGACGAGGTCACCGAGCCGCATGGTGATCACGCCGGGCGTCTCGTCCGTGCCGGACAGCGGGAAAGAGAGCCGGGACTGCACCCGCTCGGCCGTGCCGAGGGAGAAGTCCGGCTCGGCGGCGCGGATCCGCAGCAGGTCGCGGTAGGCCGCCGAGGCGCCCTCGATCTGCTCGCAGCCCACCTTCACCGTGCTCAGCAGCGGCTTGGCGTACGGCCACTTGTCGGCGTTGTCGGCCGACATGGGCAATCCGCGGCCGAAGCCGTTGCCGTCCCGGCAGTCCCAGTGGACGGCGTTGAACCAGTCGCCGCTGTCGTAGGAGTTGCGGTCCAGGGACTTGGAGCGCAGCAGGTCGGTGCCCGCCTGGGAGAGGGCCGGGCCCTGCGAGAGGGTGGCCGTCGCCATGGCGAGGACCTGCATCCGGGCCCGGTCGGAGGCGCTCACCGTGGCGGGCAGCTTGAAGGCGAGCGCGTCGAACAGGGTCTCGTTGTCGTGCGCGTCGGCGTAGGCGAGGGCGTCGCCGGGTGCGTCGGCGTATCCGGCGGGGGCGCCGTTGTAGTCGACCTCGGAGCCCTTGACCTCCTTGCCGCCGGTGTCGGTGAACCGGTAGCCGGCGAGGTTGCCGGAGAGGCCGACCTTGATGAGGTCCTGGTAGTGCAGCAGGCGGTCCTTCTGCTCGTCCGGGGTGCCGTTGCTGTTCGAGGAGTTGGGCTCGGTGTACAGGCCGGACGCGAAGCCCTGCACGCCGGGGTCCTCGTCGAAGGGGCCGCCGCCGCGCACGGCGTCGCGGGCCCGGTCGGAGAAGGTGGCGATGCCCGTGCCGGCCATGTTCTTCTGGGTGGCCTGGACGAACCGGGCGTCGTCGGCGACCTCGCCGAAGTTCCAGCCCTCGCCGTACAGGATGATCTTCTTGCCGTCGACGCCGTCCTTGGCGGGGGTCAGCTCGTCCAGGGCCTTGCGCACGGCCAGGATGTTGGCCTTCGGGTGGTGGCCCATGAGGTCGAAGCGGAAGCCGTCGACCTTGTACTGCCTGGCCCAGGTGACGACCGAGTCGACGACGAGCTTGCCCATCATGGCGTTCTCGGTGGCGGTGTTGGCGCAGCAGGTGCTGTTCGCGACCGAGCCGTCGGCGAGGAGCCGCTGGTAGTAACCGGGCACGATCCGGTCGAGGACGCTCGTCTCCTCCTGCCCGGCGGCGGCGGTGTGGTTGTAGACGACGTCCATGACGACGCGCAGGCCGTCGTCGTTGAGGGCCTTGACCATCTTGCGGAACTCGACCGTGCGGGCCGTGCCGTCCGGGTCGGTGGCGTAGGAGCCCTCGGGGACCGTGTAGTGGTACGGGTCGTAACCCCAGTTGTAGGCGTCCTTCGCGGCGATCTTCCCGACGCACTCCTGCTGCTTGTCCGAGTCGGCTGGGAAGGATGCCAGGTCGCAGTCGGGTTTCGCCTGGTCGGCCTTCTTCTCCGGGATGGTGGCGATGTCGAACGCGGGCAGGAGATGGACGTACGAGGTGCCCGCCTTCGCCAGCTCGCGCAGGTGCCTGGAGCCGTCGCTCGCCTTGTCGGTGAAGGCGAGGTAGGTGCCGGGGTGCTTCGCCGTGCGGTCCTCGACGGAGAAGTCCCGGACGTGCAGCTCCTGGATCTGGGCGTCCCGCAGCGGCACGGCCTTCGGCTTGGCGTACGCCGACCAGCCGGCGGGCTTGAGCGCCTTGTCGTCCAGGTCGACGACGAGGCTGCGCTCGGAATCGGTGGTCAGGGCGAGGGCGTAGGGGTCGGTGACCTTGTTGGTGACGACCTTGCGGACGCCGGGCGCCCAGACCTTCACGACGTACCGGTAGGGCTTGCCCTTCCAGGACGCGGGGCCGGTGACGGACCAGACGCCGGTGGCGGCGTCCCGCTTCATCGGGGCAGTGGAGTCACCGATCTCCAGTGACACCTGATGGGCGGTCGGTGCCCACACGGACAGGGTGGGGCGGCCCTTGGCGAACGTCGGTCCGAGGTCCGCCTCGGTGGCGCCGGGGTACAGGTCGTCCAGGACGCCCGCGATCTGGACGCCGGTCGCCGCGAGCACCGCTCCGTTCACCGCGTGCTGGGTGGCGACGACCTGGCCGCGCAGGGCCTCGCGGACCCGGTCGCGGTCACGGGGGTCGACGGTCCAGGCGTCGTACTCCTTCAGGTGCGGGAACTTCGCCTTCTGGGCCTCGGTCAGCTCGCCCTTCGACAGGCGCAGCCACTTCGCGTCGCCGGTCAGGGCGCCGTCCTCGACCTTGATCGAGCCGTCGCGGGAGTACTGCAGCTGGGTGGACGCGGCGGCGTCGGAGCCGTTCCAGGCGAGGGTGTTCCGGTCGATCCACACCGCCTTGGACGTCGTCAGGTCGAGGGCGGCGGCACTGCCCGCGGGCTGCGGGAGCAGGTACTTCTCCTGGCCGTTCACCAGCCACACCTCGTGGCCGTTCGCCTTGAGGTCGAGCGACTGGTCGGTGGGCAGGTCCTTCTCGTCGCCCTTGTGGAGGATGTAGCTGAGGCTGGTGGCTCCGTCGCTGAGCGGTACCTCGAAGACTGCGCCATAGGAATCAGTCTTGACCGGTTCGAGGGGTTTCGACCAGTCGGTGGGGTTCGCGGCGCCGGTCCAGACGTGCAGGCCCCAGCCGTCGTAGTTCCCGTCGGCCCGGTGGTAGTGCAGGACGGCCTTGCTCTTGTCGGGTGCCGGGTATGCGGGCCGTTCGGCGGTGACGGTCTCCTTGCCCTGCTCGATCCAGATCTCGCCGGTCTTGGTGACGTCGATCGTGCGGTCGGTGGCGACGTCCTTGGTGCCGTCCTTGTCGATGACGAGGAAGCCGACGTTCGAGGCGCCGGGCTTGAGCTTGACCCAGGCGAAGGCGCCGTAGGCATCGCGGCCGGTGAAGGGGTGGCTCTTCGGCCACTCGGTGGCTTCGCCCTCGGCGAGGTCGCCCCAGGCGTACAGGCCCCAGTCGGCGTAGTCACCGTCGGAGCGCTTGTAGTGCACGATCGCGTAGTCGCGGGAGGAGGCGGTGGGCGGCTCGGGGGCGGGCGGGGTGCCGGTGGTGGACGCGGCCAGGGCGCTCGCGGTGCGGCCGGCCGAGTCGATGACGACGGCCTTGTAGCGCAGGGCCGTACCCGGTGCCACGTCCTTGCCGATGGTGTGGGTGACCTTGTACGGGGCGTGGTCGGCGGAGCCGAGGGTCTGCCACTTCCCGTTGCCGGTCCGGGCGGCGAAGACGACCCGGTTGAGCTGTCCGCCGTCGACGTCGGCCGAGACCTCCACCGTGCCGGTGGCACCGGCCTCCGGGGCCTTCAGGGCGACGGTCGGTGCGGTGGCGGGCTTGGCGAGCTTGCCGTTCGCCTTGAGGACGATCGCGGAGCCGGCCGGGACGGTGACGGTGACCTTCTTGTCACTGTCGCTCTTCAGGGTCGCGCCGGTGCCGTACATGCCCTTGAAGGTCATGCCGGCCGAGCCGGTAGGGAAGGTCGCCGTCTTCGCCTCGCCCGCGTTGTTGAAGGCGACGACGTACTCGGTGCCGGTCTTCGCGTCGGTGCGGGAGAAGGCGTAGACGCCGGGGCCGTCGGCCGCGTACCGCTGCTGCTGGACGCCGTCGGTGAGCGCGGGGTTGGCCTTGCGGAGCTTCGCGAGGGCGCTGATCTGCCGGTAGAGCGGCGCCTTGGTGTCGTAGGCGTCCTCGGCGTGGGTGCGATCGGTGCCGATACGGTCGTCGTCGAGGTAGTCGGCGGTGCGCGAGGCGAACATGGTCTGCCGGGCGTCCTTGTCTCCGCCCGGGCCGGTGAAGCCCTGCTCGTCGCCGTAGTAGACGACGGGGTTGCCGCGGCTGAGGAACATCAGCTCGTTGGCGAGCTCGTCCTTCGCGAGCAGCTCGGCGTCGGTGGCCTTCGGGTCGTCCTGCTTCAGGAAGGACCCGATGCGGCCCATGTCGTGGTTGCCGAGGAAGGTGACCTGCTCGTACGCGTTGGCCTTGCCGGTCGTGTACTTGTAGTCGTCGCCGAAGACACCGGCGAGCTTCTGCGCGCTCGCGCCCTGCGATGCGTACTGGCGGGCCGCCTCCTGGAAGGGGAAGTCGAGCGTGGCGTCGAGGCGGCCCTGGGTGACGTACGGGGCGGTGACGTTCGTGTCGGCCGAGTAGACCTCGCCGAACATGAAGAAGTCGTCCCGTCCCCGCTTGGCCGCGTACGCGTCGAGGGCGGTGGCCCACTGCGTCCAGAACTCCATGTCGACGTGCTTCACGGTGTCGATCCGGAAGCCGTCGATGTCGAAGTCCCGCACCCAGCGCTGGTAGATCTTCTCCATGCCGTGGACGACCTCGGGCCGCTCGGTCCACAGGTCGTCGAGCCCGGAGAAGTCGCCGTGGGCGGAGCTCTCACCGGCGAAGGTGGAGTCGCCGCGGTTGTGGTACATCGTCGGGTCGTTGAGCCACGACGGCACCTTGTTCTTCTTGGTGACCACCGGTGTGCGCGGGAAGGAGTTCCGGTCGACCGCGGGGAAGCCGCGCCGTCCGTCGGCGTGGTCGGCGTCGTCGAAGGGCACGCCGTCCTTGGTCAGGTACGGGAACGCACCCTTGGAGAGGTAGTCGTAGGACTTCTCCTCGTAGTCGACGACGTCCGCGGTGTGGTTGGTGATGACGTCGAAGAAGACCTTCATGCCCTTGTCGTGGGCCTTGTCGATGAGGTTCTCGAGGTCCTTGTTGGTGCCGAAGTGCGGGTCGACCCGGGTGAAGTCGGTGATCCAATAGCCGTGATAGCCCGCCGAGGCGTTGGAGCCGTTGCCCTGTACTGGCTGGTTCTTGAAGATCGGAGCCATCCAGATGGCAGTGGTACCCAGGCCCTTGATGTAGTCGAGCTTCTTGGTCAGGCCCTTGAGGTCGCCGCCCTGGTAGAAGCCCTTGTCGGTGGGGTCGTAACCGGTCGACAGGCGCGAACCGGTCAGGCCGCCCTTGTCGTTGCGCGGGTCGCCGTTGGCGAAACGGTCCGGCAGGACGAAGTAGAACTGCTCTCGGGTGGCGTCGTGCCGGGCGGGCTCGGCGGCCAGCCTGGCGTCGGAGGGAGGCGGAGGCGGTGTGTCGGCCCGCGCCGCGAGGGGCTGGACGAGCGCTGCGGCCAGCGCGGTCACGGTGACCGCAGCGATTCGTCCGGCGTGGGCGGTTGGGCGCCTCGACGGCGTCGGCCATCTCGGTATCACAGATGGACTCCTTGCGATTACGGCTCTTCGGGTCCGACCCCGCGCGACCGTATCGCCGCCGCAACGCTTACAGCAAGAGGCTTGAAACCATCGGAAAGAAGTTTCAGTCGGCCACTCAGCAGCTCGACTTGCCCGCATAGACGGCGAGGGCGGTGTTCGCGCCCAGGGTGGCCGTGAGCTGCCCGCTCGAATTCACCGTCACCGGCATGTTGTTCTGCACGTCGCAGTACGTCCCCGCGGGCAGCGAGGTCTGGTAGGTCCGGCTCACCGCGCCCGGCTCGTGGTTGATGGCCACGAAGCCCTTGCTGCCCCGGCCGAACGCGATGGCGTCGCCGCCGTTGTCCCACCAGTTGGTGACGGCCTGGCCCCGGGTGGCGTTGCGGAAGGCGACCATGGACTTGATCTCCGGCCAGTTGTGCTGGCACTTCCAGCCGTCCTGCCAGCAGGCGTTCACCTGGCCTCCGTTCGGCGGGCCGGCGTCGTGGTCGGAGAACTCGTAGCCGGAGTTGATGTCCGGGGCGCCGTAGGGCCAGGCCAGCATGAAGACGTTGGCCAGGGTGTAGGTGGCGTTGTCCTTGTAGCTGAGGGTCGAGCCGTTGCGCTCGGTGTCGTGGTTGTCGACGAAGACACCGGAGACGCCGCTGCTCATGTAGCCCCAGCCCTCGCCGTAGTTCTTCAGGTAGGCGAGGTTCTCGTTGTTGAAGACCCGCTTGAGGTCGTAGGCGTAGCGGAACTCCTGGACGTCGCCGTTACTCGTGTAATCGGTGGGCTGGACGGCCTCGCCGGCGCCGTGGATGGCCTCCTGCTTCCAGTACACCGACGGGTTGCTCAGCCGCGACTTGATGTTCGCCAGGTCGGCCGCGTCCATGTGCTTGGCCGCGTCGATACGGAAGCCGTCTACGCCGAGGGAGAGCAGGTCGTTCATGTAGCCGGCGATCGCGCCGCGGACGTGGTTCTCGCCCGTGTCGAGGTCGGCCAGGCCGACCAGTTCGCAGTGCTGGACGTGCCAGCGGTCCTGGTAGTTGCTGATCCGGCTGGTGCAGTCGTCGAAGTCGAACGACGAGTACAGGCCGGGATAGGTGTACTTGCTGTACGAAGAGCCGCCGGTGCCGGTGCCGCTGCCGGCCGACATGTGGTTGATGACCGTGTCCACGACCACCTTCACACCGGCCGCGTGGCAGGTGTTGACCATGTTCTGGAAGGCCGTCCGGTCACCGAGCCGGCCGGCGATCTTGTAGCTGACCGGCTGGTACGAGGTCCACCATTGCGGGCCCTGTATGTGCTCGGCGGGCGGGGAGACCTGGACGGAGCCGTATCCGGCGGGCCCGAGGGTGGTGGTGCACTCGCGGGCGACCGAGGCGAAGTTCCACTCGAAGAGGACGGCGGTGACGTCCTTGGTGCCGGGTGGGGAGGCCTGTGCACCAGTCGGGCTCATGACAACCGAAGCCGCGGCGAGCGCGACGGCGGTGGCGAGGTATCTGCGTGCCATGTGGGGTTTCCTTCTTCGTTGAAGGTTCTTGCTGCAAGGTTCAGAAACCTTGCGGTGACGCAGATAGTAGAGGCCCGCTGCCCGAAAGGGCAGCGGGCCGTACGGAATTCAAAGGAAAATCAGGCGCGGGCCTCGGCGGTCGCGGTGGTCCACCACACCGTGGTGTCGGCCGGCACCTTCGCCTCGTCGTCGACCTGGATGATCTCCCCGCTCGCCACCAGCACCCGGCCGTAGGCCGGCATCGCCACCGACTCACCGGTGGTGTTGGCGACGCACACGAACTCCCCGCGCCGGAAGGCCAGCACGCCCTCGGGAGCGCGCAGCCACTCCACGGACGTGCCGGCGCCGAGATCGGGCTGCTCGCGGCGCACGGCGAGCGCGGCCCGGTACAGCTCCAGGGTCGAACCGGGCTCGCCGCTCTGCGCCTCGACGCTCAGCTCGCCCCAGCCCTGCGGCTGCGGCAGCCAGCTGCCGCCGTCACCGAAGCCGAACGACGGTCCCGTCCGGGTCCACGGGATCGGCACCCGGCAGCCGTCGCGGAAGCCGTCCTGGCCCGCGCCCCGGAAGTACGCCGGGTCCTGGCGCACCTCGTCCGGCAGGTCGACGACGTCGGGCAGGCCGAGCTCCTCGCCCTGGTAGATGTACGCCGAGCCGGGCAGAGCCAGCATGAGCAGGCTCGCGGCCCTGGCCCTGCGCAGCCCCAGTGCGCGGTCGCCGGCCAGGCGGATCTGGGTGCCGAGGCCGGGCGGGTTGGCGAAGCGGGTGGCGTGCCGGGTCACGTCGTGGTTGGACAGCACCCAGGTGGCGGGGGCGCCGACCGGGCGCATGGCCTCCAGGGTGCGGTCGATGACCTCACGCATCTCCTCGGCGTCCCAGTGGGTGCTGAGGTACTGGAAGTTGAAGGCCTGGTGCAGCTCGTCCGGGCGGACGTAGTTCGCGGTGCGCTCGATGGTCGGCGTCCACGCCTCGGCGACGAAGATGCGTTCGCCCGCATACTCGTCGAGGATCAGACGCCACTGCCGGTAGATCTCGTGCACGCCGTCCTGGTCGAAGAACGGCATGACATCGTTGCCCAGCAGCTTCACCTGGTCGTGGGATCCAAGGTCGGGCAGCCCCTTGGCCTTCACCAGGCCGTGGGCGACGTCGATCCGGAAGCCGTCGACGCCCATGTCCAGCCAGAAGCGCAGGATGGAGCGGAACTCGTCGCCGACGGCCGGGTGCTCCCAGTTGAAGTCGGGCTGCTCGGGGGCGAAGAGGTGCAGGTACCACTCGCCGGGCGTGCCGTCGGGTTCGGTGACGCGGGTCCAGGCCGGGCCGCCGAAGATCGACTCCCAGTCGTTGGGCGGCAGTTCGCCCCTCTCGCCCTTGCCGGGGCGGAAGTGGTAGCGGTCCCGCAGCGAGGACCCCGGGCCCTCGGCGACAGCCCGCTTGAACCACTCGTACTGGTCGGAGGAGTGGTTCGGGACGAGGTCGACGATGATCCTGAGGTCCAGCCGGTGGGCGTCGCGGATCAGCGCGTCGGCGTCCAGCAGGTTCCCGAACATGGGATCGACGGCACGGTAGTCGGCGACGTCGTAACCGGCGTCGGCCTGCGGCGAGGCGTAGAAGGGGCTGAGCCACACGGCGTCCACGCCGAGGTCGCGCAGGTACGGCAGACGGGTGCGGACACCCTCCAGGTCGCCCATGCCGTCACCGTTGCTGTCGGCGAAGCTGCGCGGGTACACCTGGTAGATCACCGCGTCCCGCCACCAGTCGCGGCGCTTGGCGACGGCGACGGCGGACGCGGGGGTGGGGGCAGGTGCGGCTGAGTGCTGGCTCATGTCGTCCTTGATGCGTAACAGGATGTCGGTCATGGAAGGCGTGGGTGGGTGACGAGGCGGCCGCGGTACAGCGGGGTCGGATGGGCACCACGGCCGCCTCGGGCTTGTGAGGGACGGTTCGGCAGCGCACCAAGGGGCGCGGGGAACTGCGGGGCCGGCCACGACGTGAGCCGCGGACGGTCGACTCGCAGGGGTCACCCCTTCGTGCCACCGGCCGTCAGTCCGGTCACCAGGTTCTTCTGCACCAGGTAGAAGAACAGGGCAGCCGGTATCGCGATCAGCACAGCCGTCGCAGCCATGAGGTTGCGCTGCGCGTCGTGCTCGCTCACGAACGTCTGCAGACCGACGGCGAAGGTGTAGTTGTCGTCGCTCAGCATGAACGTCGAGGCGAACGCGACCTCACCGAAGGCCGTGAGGAAGCTGTAGAACGCCGCGACCGCGAGGCCAGGCTTGGCGAGCGGCAGGATGAGCCGCGCGAACGTGCCGAAGGGGGTCAGCCCGTCGACGCGCCCCGCCTCGTCGATCTCGAACGGGATGGTGTCGAAATAGCCCTTCATCAGCCAGGCGCAGTACGGCACGATCGTGGTGCAGTTGACAAGGATGAGACCAAGGTAGCTGTCGATGAGCTGCAGATCCGAGAGGATCTGGTACATCGGCACGATCAGTACCGCGATGGGGAACATCTGGGTGACCAGCAGCACCCACATCAGCTTCCGGTAGCCGGGGAACCGCATGCGGGAGACCGCGTAGCCGGTGGACGCGGCGACGACGACGCCGATCAGCGTCGTGCCCAGCACCACGACCAGCGTGCTCTTCAGCCAGTCGAAGAAGCCGGTGTCCTGCAGGACGAACGCGTAGTTGTCGAACGTCATCTTGCCCCAGATGCGCCCGGGGTGGAGGTAGTCGTCCTTGTCCGGGCCGAGGGACAGGAAGAGCAGCCAGGCGATCGGGAAGAGCGCGGCCAGGCTGGCGACGATCAGCACGGCGTGCGAGGCGAGGGAGGCTCCGAGACTGCGCTCGCCGCGGCCGCGGACCTTGCCGGGTGCGTTCGCGGGGCGCCGCTCGCCGGCCGGAGCCGGGCTCTCGACGGTGGTCGTACTCATGGGGAACTCCTGCCTCAGATCGCGAGCTGCTGCTCGTTGCGGTTCAGCCAGCGGCGGTAGAAGGAGGTGAAGACGATCAGGATGGACAGGAGCAGGATTCCGTAGGCGGCGGACTGGGCGTAGTCGCGCGGCTGCTGCCCGAAGCCCAGGTAGTAGGACCAGGTGACGAGGATCTGCGCGTCCGGGGCGGTGTTGCCGAACAGCAGGAAGATGATGGCGAACTGGTTGAACGTCCAGATCACACCGAGCAGGACGACCGTCGTGCTGACGGACCTCAGACCGGGCAGCGTGACGTAGCGGAACCGCTGCCAGGCGTTGGCGCCGTCCATCTCGGAGGCCTCGTACAGGCTCGCGTCGATCGACTGCAGGCCGCCGAGCAGCGAGACCATCATGAACGGCACACCGCACCAGGTGTTGACCATGATCGCGGCGAACCGCTGCCAGAAGGTGTCCTCCAGCCACAGCGGCGTCGGCAGGTGCAGGAACTCCAGGCCGGAGTTGATGATGCCGCCGTCGGCGAGCATGAACCGCCAGCCGAACACGGTGACGAAGGTCGGCACCGCCCAGGGCAGGACGAGGATCATCCGGTAGAGGGTGCGGCCGCGCAGCTTCTGGTTGAGCAGCAGGGCGAGGCCGAGACCGATGCCGTAGTGCAGGGCGACGCAGGCCGCCGTCCAGAAGACCGTCCACAGGAAGTGCGACCAGAAGCGGTCGTACGCCGTCGGGCCCCAGAGGATGTCGGCGTAGTTGTCCAGGCCGATGAACTTGTACGTGGCGTCGATGTGGTTGACGCCGATCGTGCGGGCGGTGTTGAGGCTGGTGGCGTCGGTGAGGGTGAGGTACAGGCCGTACACCAGCGGGTACACCACGAGGACGCCCAGGACGATCGCCACCGGGGCGATCATCGCGTAGGCGTACCAGTGCTTGTGGAAGCCGTTCTTCAGCCGCTGGGCCGGGCCGGGTCGCGGTTCCCGCTCACCGCGCCGCTTGCCGGTCGCTCGGTCGATGGCGACTGTCATGGTTCGACACCTTCTGGAGGTTCAAGGAGGTCAAGGAGACTGCCGGGCGGCAGGCGCGGGCCGGTGGCCGCGGGTTCCCCTCCCCCGTGGCAGGGGGACCCGCGGCCACCCGGCGGTCACTTGGAGAAGTCCGGCACCAGCTTGGCGATGGCGGTCTCGGCGTTGCCGAGACCCTTGTCCAGGGACTCCTTGCCGCCCGCGATCTTGAGCAGCTCGTCGTCGAGCGGGCCCCACAGGGAGCTGTACTCCGGCAGCGCCGGGCGCGGCTGGGCGGCGGAGAGCACGCCCTGGTAGCCGGCGATGCCCGGGTCGGCCTTGACCTTCGCGGTGTAGGCGTCCTCGCGCGTGGGGAGCGTGTTGTTCTTCAGCGCGATGGTCTCCTGCGCCTTGGCCGAGGTCATGAACTTCACGAACTTCAGCGAGGCTTCCTGGTGGGCCTTGTCCGAGCCCGCGTACACGGAGAGGTTGTGGCCGCCGGTCGGGGCGCCCGCCTTGCCGGTGGAGCCGGCCGGGACGGTGGCGATGCCGAGGTTGTTCTTGTCCTTGAAGGCCGAGCCCTTGTAGAAGTTCGTGATCTCCCACGGGCCCTGGACGATCGAGGCGACCTTGCCGTTGACGAACGCGTCCTGGATGTGGGCGTAGGCGTCGGCGGTGGTGTCGGCCTTGTGCAGGCCCTTGCCCTTGAACAGGCCCTGCCAGGTGCCGTAGGCCTTCTTGGCCTCGGGCGAGGTGACGGTGATCTTCTTGGCGTCGGCGTCGACGGTGTCGGTGCCCTCGCCGTAGAGGAAGGACTGGGCGTAGTAGGCCTGGGTGGAGCCCCAGTAGCCGTCGACGCCGGTCTTGCTCTTGATCGTGGCGGCGGCCTTCTTCAGCTCGTCCCAGGTCTTGGGGGCCTCGACGCCGGCCTTCTCGAACAGGGCCTTGTTGTAGACCAGGGCGAGGGTGTCCGTGGTGAAGGGGACGCCGTAGGTCTTGCCCTCGTACTTGGCCTGCTCGATCAGGCTGGGCTGGAACTTGCCCTGCTCGGCGAGGGCCTCGGTGCCGTCCAGCGGCGCGAAGAAGCCCTTCTTGGCGAAGGCGGGGGTCCAGCCGACCTCGGAGCGCAGCACGTCCGGGGCGCCCTTGGAACCGGCGGCGGTGTCGAACTTGACCTGCGCCTGGTCGAAGGGGACGTTGACGTACTTGACCTTGATGTCCTTGTTGGCGGCCTCGAACTCCTTCACCAGGGCCTGGTACGTCGGCGCCTCGTTGGTGGCGTTGGAGGTGTCCCACCAGGTGATGGTGACCGGGCCGCCGGCCTCGTCGCCGCTGTCGCTTCCGCCGCAGGCCGTCGCCGCCAGGGCGAGGGACGCCACCAGCGCGGTGGCCGCTATGCCACGCCGCATGAGTTCTCCTTGAGGGTGAAGCCCGTTCGTGCTGCCGACTGCGCCGTTGGCGGCCGGGCGTCGGTGAGATTAGCCGCGCTGCAACGAGTTGCGAAAGACCTTGCAGCAAAAAGTTGCAAGGGGTGTGGATGGTTATCCCGCCGTGACCTCCCCTCGATCACCGCGCAGCGTTGATTTCCGCCTGATCGGCGGGCAGCAGGACTGTTGTGCAAGACTCTGCAAGCACTTGCCATCCGCGTCCGCCGGGGGGAATCATCCGTTGCGGATCGGACGGATCGGACGCCGACCAGGAATCTCGAGGGACCGCGATGACCAAGCCACCCGCAGCGGGCCGTGCGACGGCTCGCACCAGGCGTCCCGTCGGTGTGCAAGGGGAACACCGGCCGCTACAGTCCAGTGCTGTGACCACACGGCTTGCCGACATCGCGTTGCAGGCGGGGGTGAGCGAAGCGACCGTCAGCCGCGTCCTCAACGGGAAGCCGGGCGTCGCCGCCACCACCCGCCAGTCCGTGCTGGCCGCTCTCGACGTGCTGGGCTACGAACGCCCGGTGCGGCTGCGCCAGCGCAGCGAGGGGCTGGTCGGGCTGATCACCCCGGAGCTGGAGAACCCGATCTTCCCGGCCCTGGCGCAGGTCATCGGCCAGGCGCTGACGCGGCAGGGCTACACACCGGTGCTGGCCACCCAGACCCCGGGCGGCTCGACCGAGGACGAGCTGACCGAGATGCTCGTGGACCGCGGGGTCGCCGGCATCATCTACGTCTCCGGACTGCACGCCGACACCACCGCCGACATGCAGCGCTACGACCGGCTGCGCGCCCAGGGCGTGCCCTACGTGCTGGTCGACGGTTTCTCGCCGAAGGTGCAGGCGCCGTTCATCTCCCCCGACGACCGTGCGGCGATGAGCCTCGCGGTCACGCACCTGGTGTCCCTGGGGCACACCCGGATCGGCCTGGCCCTCGGGCCCAAGCGGTTCGTGCCGGTGCAGCGCAAGATCGAGGGGTTCGTGCGCACGATGCAGGACCGGTTGGGTCTGCGCGCCGAGACCGTCGAGTCGGAGTTGGTCCAGCACTCCCTGTACACCCTCGAGGGTGGTCAGGCGGCGGCCACGGCGTTGATCGGCCGCGACTGCACGGCCGTGGTGTGCGCCAGCGACATGATGGCGCTGGGTGCGATCCGGGCGGCCCGGCAGCTCGGTCTGGACGTGCCGAAGGACGTCTCCGTGGTCGGCTTCGACGACTCTCCGCTGATCGCCTTCACCGACCCGCCCCTCACCACGATCCGCAAGCCGGTCCCGGCGATGGGGCAGGCGGCCGTGCGCACGCTGCTGGAGGAGATCGGCGGGACGCCCGCACCGCACAGCGAGTTCGTGTTCATGCCGGAACTGGTGGTGCGCGGTTCGACCGCTTCGGCCCCCGGGGAACGCGCTCGCCCCTGAGGCCCGCGGCTTGATTCCGCCGTAGGACATGCGGCTCGGGCAGGGCCGCGGGATGATCGGTGCGTAAGTCCTTTTCTGGCAGACTTTGCGCCTATGGGTGAAACGACCGTAACGAAACCGGAGGGCCTGAAAGCGGCCCTCCCGGACCCCGTTGCGGCCGACCCGGGGCGCGGCCCCCTGCGCCGGCTGCGCACGCCGCGCCGGCCCCGGTTCTGGTTCGAGATCGTGCTGATCGCGGTGAGTTACTGGACGTACTCACTCGTCCGCAACGCCGTGCCCGAGCAGAAGGCCGAGGCGCTGCACAACGCCGACTGGATCTGGCGGGCCGAGCACCATCTGGGCATCGCCGTCGAGGAATCCGTCAACCAGGCGGTGAACTCGGTGCATTGGCTCATCGTCGGGATGAACTACTACTACGCGACGCTGCACTTCATCGTCACGCTGGGTGTGCTGGTGTGGCTGTACCGTCGCCATCCCGGGCGGTACGCGGCGACCCGTCTGGTGCTGTTCGCGACCACGGCCGTCGCCCTGGTCGGCTACTACCTGTATCCGCTGGCGCCCCCGCGGCTGATGAACGGCGGTGCCTTCATCGACACGGTCATGGTCCACCAGACCTGGGGGTCGATGGCGTCGGGCGATCTGAAGCACATGTCCAACCAGTACGCCGCGATGCCGTCCATGCACATCGGCTGGTCCGTGTGGTGCGGGCTGACGATCTTCGCCCTGGCGAGCGTCCCCTGGGTGCGGGTGCTGGGCCTGCTGTACCCGGCGCTGACGCTGGTGGTCATCGTCGCGACGGCCAACCACTTCTGGCTCGATGCCGTCGGTGGCGTGCTCTGCCTGGCCTTCGGGTTCACGGTCGCGCGGCTCTGGTACGGAAGGCAGCCGTACGCGCTGCCGAGGCTGGCGCGGGAGCGAAGGCGCGGCGGGTCACGGTCCTCGACCGCGGTACGGCCCCGGGGCGTCCGCAGTGGGCGCCCCTAGGGCCCAGGCCCTAGCTGTATTGACCCGCAGGGTTGTTGACGCGGCTGATGGGTGGCTGGCCGCCGAGTGCGGTGTGGCAACGGTGGTGGTTGTAGGTGTGCAGGAAGTCT
>NZ_JBEOXI010000175.1:0-17796 GCF_040296465.1 Streptomyces sp. NPDC002130 | reverse complement strand
TGCTCGTAGGGGATGTGCTTGAAGAGCAGGCCGCGCTCGTCGAGGTCGGCGGTGACCCGTGTTTCAGTGCTGGTGCCCCTGGGTGGGCTTCTCCTCCCCGAGGTCGGGTGGCGCGCAGTAGTCGACGTTGGATTCAGGGGAGATCAGGTCTCCGGATTCGACGTCGGTGCAGTAGGCGTCGAAGACCTCTCCTGCGGTGAGGGGTTCGAGTCCGTAGGAGCGCATGCGCCAGCCGTAGACGCGGTCGGGTGCGCCAGGGGCGGTGGCGCGGATGACGAGTCCTCCGGGGCTCTCGGTGGCCAGGCCGAGGGCCAGGACCGTGGTGAATTCGAGGGCTTCGGTTTCGTCCAGTTCCAGGGCGGCACCGTCGTCGGTGACGTGGAGGGCGGCGACGAGGGTTTCGGGTGGTCCGGTGACACTGCAGACGAGGTGGCGGTCGCCCGGTGGCGCTGTGTCGAGGATGCGGACCAGGAGCTCTGCGGCTCGGGTGAAGGCGGCGCGTCCGATGTCCTCACCGCAGGAGGTGCAGGCGCCCAGGCGGGCGAGGAGGGTGGTCGCGTACTCCCAGGTGGCCTGCCGTACGGCCTCGTCGACGAGGGCCGGGAGCAGGTCGGCCAGCGGCCGGCCGTCGTAGGGGAGGGTCGGGCCTGTCGCCGCGATCTGTGCGGTGAAGCGTGAGCGGCTCGACGGTGTGTCGGGGTCCAGGTCCTTCCGTGTGCAGAACTCCGCGTACTCCTCGGGGTCGAAGAGGGCCACCGTGGTGTGGCTGCCCCGCAGGGCCCTGGCCCTGAGGAGGGCCTCGACCTGTTTCAGATAGGTCGCGTGGTCGTCGAAGGTGAAGCTGCGGTAGCGCCGCATGGCCCGGAAGTCGTGATCGTCGGCCAGCAGGCCGATGGTGCCGGCGATTTCGCGGTGCAGGACGCGGCGCTTGGTCCGGTTGTCGGTGTGCGTCATGGTTCCCCCTGTGCACGGTCGATCAATGCTCACTCACAGTAACCGGCGGCACTGACAGTGGGAGCCGGCTCGACGATCGTGCGCTCGACCGACGGCGGAAGGCGCAGGTCGCAGCGGCTTGCGCTGCGGCCTGCGCTCTGAGCTCTGGTGACGGGGAGTTGTGAGACGGGGGGGCGGTGTCAGGCGCGTTTGCGGGCCAGCTCCTCGTAGAAGTTCAGCAGGCCGAGATTGTCGATGGAGCCCGGGTTGACCGCCTTCTCCAGCGGGGTGCCCTGGAGGAGGCGTTTGACGGGGACCTCGATGCGCTTGCCGGTGAGGGTGTGCGGGACGCCGGGCACTTCGATGATCTCGTCGGGGACGTGGCGTGGTGACAGTTGCTCGCGGATCGTCTGCTTGATCCGGTTCAGCAGGGCCTCGTCGAGGACGGCTCCGGGGGTCAGGTGCACGAAGAGGGGCATCCAGTAGCCGCCGTCGGGCTGTTCGATGCCGATGACGAGGGATTCCTTGATCTCGGGGAGTCTTTCGACGGCTTCGTAGATGTCGGCGGATCCCATGCGGACGCCCTGGCGGTTGAGCGTGGAGTCGGAGCGGCCGTGGATGACGACGGATCCGCGGGAGGTGAGGGTGATCCAGTCGCCGTGCCGCCACACGCCGGGGTAGGTGTCGAAGTAGCTGTCGTGGTAGCGGCTGCCGTCGGGGTCGTTCCAGAAGTGGATGGGCATCGACGGCATGGGGTTGGTGACGACGAGTTCGCCGACCTCGTCGACGAGGGGGCTGCCGTTGGGGTCCCAGGACTGCAGGTCGGTGCCGAGGCAGGGGGCCTGGAGTTCGCCGACGTGGACCGGGAGGGTCGGTACGGCTCCGGCGAAGCAGGAGCACACGTCGGTGCCGCCGCTGACGGAGGCGATCCACAGGTCGTCGCGGACCTCGTCGTGGAGCCAGCGGAATCCGTCGGGGGGCAGGGGCGAGCCGGTGGTGGCGACGCACTGGACGGAGGAGAGGTCGAAGTCGCGGGAGGGGTGCACGTCGGCCTTGCGGCAGGCCATGACGTAGGCGGCGGAGGTGCCGTAGAGGGTGGCCTTCGTGCGTTCGGCGATCCGCCACTGGGCGCCGGTGTCGGGGTAGCCGGGGCTGCCGTCGTAGAGGACGATCGTGGTGCCGGTGAGCAGGCCGGAGACGAGGAAGTTCCACATCATCCAGCCGGTCGAGGTGTACCAGAAGAAGCGGTCTTCCGGGCCGAGGTCGCAGTGCAGGCCGAGCTGCTTGAGGTGCTCGACGAGGATGCCGCCCTGGGACTGGACGATGGCCTTGGGCAGTCCGGTCGTACCGGAGGAGTAGAGCACCCACAGGGGGTGGTCGAAGGGCACCTGCTCGAAGACGGGGTCCGTGTCGGCGGAGGTGAGGGCCGACCAGTCCAGGGTGCCCTCGGGTGCCTCGGTGCCCAGGAGCGGGATGTGGATCACGGCCCGCAGGGTGGGGAGTTCGCGGCGCAGTTCGGTGACCACCTCGCGTCGGTCGTGCTCCTTGCCGCCGTAGCGGTAGCCGTCGACGGTGAAGAGCACGACGGGTTCGACCTGCTGGAAGCGGTCGAGGACGCTGCGGGCGCCGAAGTCGGGCGCGCAGGAGGTCCAGACGCCGCCGACTGCGGCTGTGGCGAGGAGGGCGACCACCGCCTGCGGGACGTTGGGGAGGTAGCCGCTGACGCGGTCGCCGGGGCGCACGCCGAGGGCGCGCAGTTCGGCGGCCAGGGAACCGACCTGGCGGCGCAGCTCGGCCCAGGTGACGGGGCGTGGTTCGTGGGTCTCGTCGACGTGCAGGAGGGCCGGTTCGTCGGCGCGGGTGGCGGATGCGCGCAGGGCGTGCTCGGCGTAGTTCAGGGTCGCCCCGGGGAACCACTCGGCGCCGGGCATCGAGCGGTCGCCGAGCACGCGCGCACAGGGCTGCGAGAAACGGACGTCGAACCACTCCGTGACGGCCTTCCAGAAGGTGTCCAGCTCGTCGACGGACCAGCGCTGCAGGGCCGCGTAGCCGCCCTCGGCGGGAGCGCCGTGGTGCTCGGCCGCCCAGGCCTGGAACCTGGTGATCCGTGCGCGGGCGATGCGCTCGGGGTCGGGCTGCCAGAGCGGCTGGGGACTAACGGTCGACATGGTCGGCTCCCGGACTGTGCGCGTCGTGTGCGTCCTCCGCGCACGGGCTGGGGTGTGCGCGTGAGCGGCTGGCACGGACAATGCCATGTGATCGACTTCGGCACCAGGGTGCGCCGCACATAGTCCGTGTCGTGAAGATGTGGTCCTGGCACGGGTGAACGGCAGTTGAACGACACGCCCGCGCGGGGCCGTCAGTGGCAGGGTGAACAGCATGAACGGTCGTGACCTGGTGCGTTCGGTGAAAGCGGTGGCTTCGGTGGGGGCGGCGCAGGGTGTGCGTACCGTACGAGCAGCGTGGCGCAGGCGCCGGGCCGACGCCACCGGGCTGCCGGCGCGCGGGGCGGAGCGTGCGCGGGTGCCCGGGCCGGTGGAGGACGTGGAGCCCGGGCCGGGGGGCGGTGTCGTCCGGTTCAGCCGGTCGGAGCTGCGGATTCTGGTCGCCGTGAACGGGGCCGTGTTCTGGGGCTGGGACGGGGCGGGGCCCGAGCCGTCCTACGCGCTGGCCGGACGCTGTCCGGAGCCGGATCCGCGGGCGGTTCTTGAGCCGGACAAGGACGGCGGCTGGCGTGTGGTGGCCGAGCGGGTGACGGTCGTGGTCTCGCGGCACGGCGCGGTGGAGGTACTGACTCCGGGCGGGGTCACCCTGCGACGTGATCTGCCGCCGCGGTGGTGGGAGCCGGTCGGCGGCGGCCCGGCGCGGTGGATGCAGCGGTCGGAGGTGGGCGCCGACGCGCGGTTCTTCGGCCTCGGAGGGCGTACCTCGGGTCCTCGGCTGCCGGACGGGACGTACCGGCTCTGGAACTCCGACCCCGGCCGCGCCTTCGCGCCCGGGGACGACCCGCTGTACATCACGATGCCGGTGCAGCTGGTGGTGTCCGACGGTGGTACGCATCTGGCGTTCCACGACAGCTCGTGGGACGGCACGGTGACGCTGCGCGAAGGCGAGGAGGGCGCGGGTTCCGGGCACGACCGTGCCGGGACGAGCGAGCTGCGGATGGACGGCGGTCCGCTGCGCTGCTGGGTGATGGTGGGGACCCCCGCGCGCGTGCTGCTCGCCTGGGCGTCGCTCACCGGGGCGCCCGCGCTGCCGCCCGCGTGGGCCCTTGGGCACCATCACGCACGGTGGGGGTTCGGCGGCGAGCAGGAGGTGCGGCGGATCGTCGCGGGCTACCTGGAGCACGGTCTGCCGCTGGACGCCGTGCACCTGGACATCGACCACCTCGACGCACATCAGGTGTTCACCGTCGACCAGGACCGCTTCCCGAAGCTGCCCGTGCTGGCCGAGGAGCTCCGGCGGGAGGGCATCCGGCTGGTGTCGATCGTCGGGCCGGGCGTGCAGGCCCTGCCGGGCCGTGCGGTGTACGACGCCGGGGCGGCCGAAGACGCGTTCGTGCGGGACGCCTCCGGGAAGGTGGTGGAGGGCGTCGTGTGGCCCGGCGAGGTGGTTTTTCCCGACTTCACGCACGCGCGCGTGCGTGCGTGGTGGGGCGCTCTGTACGAGGAGCGGCTCGCTCAGGGCTTTTCGGGCTTCTGGCACGACATGAACGAACCCACGTCGTTCACCGCCTTCGGGGAGTCGACGCTGCCGCGCTCGGCCCGGCACTCCCTCGAGGGGCGGGGCGGTGATCATCGTGAGGCGCACAACGTGTACGCGCTGTGCATGGCCAGGGCGGGCTTCGAAGGGTTGCGGAGGCTCGCGCCCGAGGAGCGGCCGTTCCTGTTGTCCCGTTCCGGGTGGGCCGGCATGCAGCGCTACGGAGGGACGTGGTCGGGGGACGTCGCCACCGGCTGGGCGGGGCTGCGGGCGTCCCTGGCCCTGGTGATGGGGCTCGGGCTGTGCGGCGTCCCGTACTCGGGTCCGGATGTCGGGGGGTTCGACGGGGATCCCTCTCCCGAGCTGTATCTGCGGTGGTTCCAGCTGGGCGCCTGTCTGCCGCTGTTCCGTACGCACGCGAGTGCGCGGGCGGGGCGCAGGGAACCGTGGGAGTTCGGTGGCGAGGTGCTGGAGCACGCGCGCGTTGCGCTTGTCGAGCGTCGGCGGCTGCTGCCGTACTTCACGACGCTGGCGCATCTGGCGCGGCGTACCGGAGCGCCCTATGTGCGGCCGCTGTGGTGGGCGGCGCCGGAGGAGCGGGCGCTGCGCGACTGCGAGGACGCCTTCCTGCTGGGTGACAGCCTGCTGGTGGCGCCGGTGCTGGACCCGGGTGTGGGCCGGCGTGCCGTTCGGTTGCCGCGGGGGCGCTGGTACGACGTAGCCACGGGGCAGGCGTACGAGGGGCCGGGGCAGGTGCTGGTCGACGCGCCGCTGTCGCGCATCCCGGTGTTCGCGCGCGCGGGTGCCGTGCTTCCGGTACGTGGGGAGGACGGGGGGCTGGAGCTGGAGGTGTGGGCGCCCGCCCGGGGACGGACCGGGGGCGGGCTGGTCGTGCCGGACGGGGGCGATGGGTGGGACGAGCCGGAGATCGAGCGCTACACCGCTCGGTGGAGGGGCTCCCGGGTGGTCGTCGAGCGGGAGGGTGAGGACGGCGGGGTTGCGCCGCCCTACCCGGTGCGGGTTCGCGGGACCGAGGAGTTGTGAGGTATGCCGGGACCGGGAGCCAGGAGCTGTGCCGGGACCGGGAGCCAGGAGCTGCGCCGGGACTGGGATTCGTCCGTCCCGCCGGCTCCGCGGGCCCGGTGTTTCGAGCTCCGCCGGCTCCGCGGGCCCGGGTGTCTCTATCTCCGCGGGGCCGGGGAGCTCATGAGGTCAGATGTACCGGCCCTCGAACCAGGCGCGGGCGGCCAGGGTGTGCAGGGGGAAGGCGAGTTCCTCGGGCCTGCGCAGGAGGTGCCAGCCCTCCGTCTCGTCCGTGGCGGCGGAGGAGGGCAGGCTCTCGGCCGGGCGTTCCGGGAGGAGGCCGAACAGCAGCAGGTGTCCGTCGGGTGAGCTCATCGCGTCGACGAGCCGTACGTCCCGGCCCGCCGCGTCGATGCCGGTTTCCTCCCGGAGCTCGCGTATGACGGCCTGCCGCCAGTCCTCGCGGTCATCGATGTAGCCGCCGGGCAGGGCGATGCCCCCGCGCGCGGGAGCGATGGTTCGGGTGATGACGACCAGGGCGGTGCCCTTGGTGTCGTAGACGGGCTGGAGGGCCACCGCGACCGGGAGCGGGTTGCGGTAGGCCACGGCCCCGCACACCGGGCAGGTGCGGGGCCAGCCGGTGATGCCCTCTCCGTAGGGCGCGCCGCAGCTCGAACAGTGGGAGTTCGGCGCGGAGTTGGAAGCGGAGTGCTGAGTTTCGGACACGCGGCGGACTGTAGCCGATCGCGGAGGCAGCGCCAGGAGCAGGCTGCTCAGTGAGCGCTGGTAAGGGATTTCCTGGCCACGGGGAAGTCGAAGTACGTGTCCGGATGGGCCTCGGGCTTGAAGGTGTAGTGCCACCACTCCTCCGGCAGGTTCACGAAGCCGAGGCCTTCCAGGGTGTTCTTGAGAAGCAGCCGGTTGGCGCGCTGTCGGCCCTGGACGCGTGGGTCGAGGGTGTGTGAGAGGGTGTCGAAGCAGTCGAAGCCCGTCCCCATGTCGATCGAGTTGTCCGGGAACCGCGCGCCCTGGGGCACGAAGCACGGCACGAGGGGCTCTCCTGGGTGGTAGGGTCGGGTCGGCTTCGCCGGGAGCCGGACGAGCGTGACGTCGAGGGTCGAACCGCGGCTGTGGCCGGATTTCGCCGCGATGTACCCGTCGGCGAACAGTCGCGTCTTGTCGACGTTCGGGTAGAACTCGCCCTTCATGGCCTGGTCGCCGAGGTCCTCGGCCCAGCGGACGAAGTGGTCCACCGCGCGCTGGGGCCGGTAGCAGTCGTAGACCTTGAGTGCGTAGCCCTGGCGCAGGAGCCTGCGTTGGGCCTTGCGGAGGGCTTCGGCGGCGGGGCGGGTGAGGATGCAGAGGGGCTGTTCGTAACCGTCGATGCGCTCGCCCACGAAGTTGTGCGGGGTGACGTAGCGCATCTCCTGAAGGATCGTCGGAACCACGCTTCTCAGCGCCACGAAGTCCTTCGGCGCCTTGGGATCGGTGTCGGCCCGGGCGGTCGGGGTGAGGGCGGTTGATGCCAGCAGGGCGGCGACCGTCGCGATCAGGGCACGTGTCACGGTGGTGAGTCGTGTCATGCCCCTGCATCTATCAGGAGAGTGGACGCCAGGGGAAGGACCGCATGCGACATGGCAACCGGCCGTCGGAACGGGCGAATTGACCCATAGTCTTACGCTGTGTGATCGAGCGGGAATCCTGCGTGAACGTCTCATGAACCGCGCTCGGGCGTGCGCCGGTGGCGTCCATCATGCTCCCGTGCCCTTCTGGACGGATACTCTCCGCTTCGCCTTCCAACCAGTGGTCAATCTGGCGACCGGCGCGGTCGCGGGGCTGGAGATACTCGCCCGCCCGGAGACCGGCGACATCCTCGCCGAAGCCCGCCGCGATCCCGAACTCGACTGCCGAGTGGCGGTGTCGGCGATCCGCGCGGCGGTGCGCAGGGAAACCCTGCTTCCACTGTTCGTCAACGTGTTCGCGGGGACCCTCGCGGATCTCGGCGGGCTGCCCACGCTGCACGACGCCGTGCGCGCGGCGGGGCGGCTCCCCTGGGAGGTGACGATCGACGTCTGCCCGCCGTACACACATGTGCCGCAGCAGGCTCTGCTGGAAGCGGTGAGCGCACTGCGGGGGCAGGGCTTCCGGATCTGCGCGGACGGTGTCGGGGACGGAGACGTGCCTCTGCGGCTGCTCTCGGACCTCTCGCCCGGCCTGGTGAAGCTGGACGCGTCGCTGCTGGCGCGACCCGCGGTGGTGCGGTCGATGCGGACTCTGTGCGACGAGCTGGGGGCGCTGCTGGCCGTGGAGGGCGTGGAGACCGAAGCGGAGTGCGCGGCAGCGCTCGCGGCCGGGGCGCAGCTGGCGCAGGGTGAGCTGTTCGCGCCGCCCGCGCGCCTGCCCGCCGCGGACGTCTACGTTCCGCCCCGCTCCCCCGCCGAGGTGGTCGCGCCGCGGTCCGGGCCGTCCGTGCGGGAGTTCGTCCGGCCCGCTGCTCTGCTTCCCGCGGCTGCCTCAGCGGGGCAGGTGCGAGCCCTGCTGACCGAGTCGCCGGAGGTGTCCGGCGTCCTGCTGGTGGACGCCGCCGGCGTGCCGGTCCGGTCGGTGCACCGCTCCCGCTTCCTGCTGTCGATGTCGGGGCGCTACGGGCACTCCCTGTACGCCGACCGGCCCGCCGCCAAGCTCGGTGATCCGCCGCGCACGGTGAGCGTCGACGCGACGGCCTGGGAGGTGCTGGACGTGGTGGCGGTCGGCCGTCGGGACCGCACCTCGGACGACGTGGCCGTTGTGGACGAGTACGGCCGGTGCGTGGGGGTCGTGCGGCTCGCGGACCTCGTGCGAGCGCTCGCCGAGACGCGGGTGGAGGAGGCGGTGGGGCTGAATCCGCTGACGCGGCTGCCCGGCTCGGACGCCATCACCGGCGAGGTGGACCGGCGGATCGCTGCGGGACGGGCGTTCGCGTTGAGCTGGCTGGACGTCGACCACTTCAAGCAGGTCAACGACGGGGCCGGTTTCGCGGCAGGCGACGAGCTGATCCGGGCGGTGGGCCGGGCGCTGCAGCGGGCCGCGGCGGACGGCACGCGCGTCGGACACGTCGGCGGGGACGACTTCCTGGTGCTCGCTGATCCGGACGGGCTCGATCCGCTGGCCGCCTCGGTGCTGGACGCTCCCTGGTCGGCGGGTGGCCGGCCGGTCACGTTGTCGCTCGCGACGCTGCTGTGCACGCCGGGCAGCCTGACCGACCACCGGGAGGCCGCGGCCTGCCTGGCCCCGTTGAAGAAGGCGGCGAAGGCGCTGCGCGGTGCGAGTTGGGTGATGGGCCGGGCGGGCGGGCCGGGCCATGAGACCCGCCGGGGATCGCCGCAGACGCCGATGCCTGCGCCTGCGCCTGCGCCTGCGCCTGCGCCTGCGGCAGTGTCGGAGGGCTGCGGGATGGTGGTCGAGAGGGGCGGACAGGGCGTCTGAGGCGGCTGGGAGAGGGATGAGTGGCGGAGACCCGACCTGGTCGGGGCTGCGGCGGTCACCGGGCGTCAGGGCGCATCCGTGGCGGCCACGGCCCCGGGGATCTCCTGCGGTTGAGAAACCGCCAGGTCAGGTGAATCCTGGACACTAGCAAGCCAGGAGTCAGGTGCGGCTGGGCCTTTGCCCCCCGGCGGAGTCCAGCGCAGGCCGGACACCATCAGCCAAGCCTCGCGCGGCTCATCCAGGCCCGCGCGGGTCCGGACAAGATCTGAACAACGACCCGACCGGGCGCCGCCGGACCGAGCAACCGGCCCGTCGGCCCGGCGCGAGCCCGGTGACCGTACGACGGCCGTCAACCGTTGCGGTCGGCGACCTTGACGCCCTTTGGGTGCCGGTGAACACTTCCGGTGTCAGTCGACATCGCCGTACATAGTCGGCGTATTCCGGCACTGCGGCGCGTGGATGCGCCTGCGCCAAGGCCCATTCCCGCACGGGCGGTTCGGCTGCGACGGCACGCTCGTCACGGATGCCGGGCGGGGCGCGGACGTTGTCCTGCCTTCGGCTGAAGTAGCCACGGGAAACGCACCCTGCAGGTGAGGACCGGGGCGGCTCGTCCCGGGCCAAGGCTGAGGAGCAGCCATGACTAACGGAGACATTTTCGTCGGCGAGATGATCGGCACGGCGATTCTGATCCTCTTCGGTGCCGGCGTGTGCGCCGCCGTCACCCTCAGATTCTCGAAGGCCCGGGCCGCCGGGTGGATCGTGATCGCCTTCGGCTGGGGATTCGGAGTGCTGGCCGGCGCGTACACCGCCGCTCCCCTCTCGGGAGGGCATCTCAACCCGGCCGTGACCTTCGGCCTCGCCGTCGACACCGGCGTGTGGAGCAAGGTGTGGGTCTATCTGCTGGGACAGATCACGGGCGCCATGATCGGTGCCATCCTCGCCTACCTCGTGTACCTCGCCCAGTTCCAGGCCAACGTGCGGAAGACGGGCACCACGGAGGGCACGGCCGACGAGCCGGTTCCGACGCTGGGCATCTTCTCCACGATCCCCGAGATCCGTAACCCCGTCGCCAACCTGATCACCGAGATCCTCGCCACCATCGCACTGGTGCTGCCCCTCCTCGCCCTGGTGGGCAACAACCGGCACGTCGAGGGCATCGGCATCGGGCAGATCGCCGGCGAGGAGGGCATCTACGGGTCCGGTATCGCGATCCTCCTGGTCTCTTTCCTGGTTGTCGGCATCGGCCTGTCCCTGGGTGGGCCCACCGGGTACGCCATCAACCCGGCGCGTGACCTCGGCCCGCGCATCATCCACTCCATCCTGCCGATCCCGAACAAGGGCACGTCCGACTGGGGCTACTCGTGGATCCCCGTGGTCGGACCACTGATCGGCGGCCTGCTGGGTGGCGTCATCTACAACGCAGCCTTCTGACACAGCCGAAGGGGTAGCCATGACGGACAACTCCGCGAAGTACGTCGCAGCCATCGACCAGGGCACCACGTCGAGCCGCTGCATCGTCTTCGACCAGGACGGCGCGATCGTCGCCGTGGACCAGCGCGAGCACCGCCAGATCTTCCCGAAACCCGGCTGGGTGGAGCACGACGCCACCGAGATCTGGTCGAAGGTGCAGGCGGTGGTGGCAGGGGCGATCGCCAAGGCCGGTCTGAGGGCCGACCAGCTGAGCGCGATGGGGATCACCAACCAACGCGAGACGACCCTCCTGTGGGACCGGGCGACCGGCAAGCCGGTGCACAACGCCATCGTGTGGCAGGACACTCGGACGGCCGCGCTGTGCAACCAGCTGGGCGGATCGGACGGGCAGGACCGTTTCCGCGAGCAGACGGGTCTGCCGCTGGCGACCTACTTCTCCGGGCCCAAGGCCGCCTGGCTGCTCGACAACGTGCCCGACCTCCGGGCCCGTGCCGAACGCGGCGAGATCGCCTTCGGCACCATGGACTCCTGGCTGATCTGGAACCTCACGGGCGGCACGGACGGCGGGCAGCACGTCACCGACGTGACCAACGCCGGACGCACCATGCTGATGAACCTGGAGACCCTCCAGTGGGACCCCTCGATCCTCTCGGCGATGAACATCCCCGAGGCCATGCTGCCCGAGATCCGCTCCTCCTCCGAGGTGTACGGCACCGCCATCGGCCAGCTCGCCGGTGTGCCCGTGGCCTCCGCGCTGGGCGACCAGCAGGCGGCCGTGTTCGGGCAGGCCTGCTATGACGTCGGCACTGCCAAGAACACGTACGGCACGGGAAGCTTCCTGCTGCTCAACACGGGCGACCGCCCGGTGCAGTCGAAGAGCGGACTGCTGACGACGATGGGGTACAAGATCGGCACCGAGGCGCCGGTCTACTGCCTTGAGGGCGCGATCGCCATCACAGGCGCGCTGGTCCAGTGGTTCCGTGACCAGCTCGGCATCATCCGCACGGCCGACGAGATCGAGCCCCTCGCGGCGAGCGTCGAGGACAACGGCGGCGCGTACATCGTTCCGGCGTTCTCGGGCCTGTTCGCCCCCTACTGGCGCTCCGACGCGCGTGGCGTGGTCACCGGCCTGACCCGGTACGTCACGAAGGCGCACCTCGCGCGTGCGGTGCTGGAGGCGACGAGCTGGCAGACCCGCGAGGTCGTGGACGCCATGTACCAGGACTCCGGGGTGCACATCACCACCCTGAAGGTCGACGGCGGCATGACGAAGAACAACCTGCTCATGCAGCACCAGTCGGACGTGCTCGACGTCCCGGTGGTGCGGCCCAAGGTCTCCGAGACGACCTGTCTGGGCGCCGCGTACGCGGCCGGTCTGGCCACCGGGGTGTGGAACGACCTGGACGAGCTCAAGGCGCACTGGCAGAAGGACGTCGAGTGGACGCCGAACATGGAGGCGTCGGTGCGGGACCGCGAGTACCACAACTGGCGCAAGGCCGTGGAGAAGAGCTTCGGCTGGGAGGAGGACGGCGACAGCTGACCCACGCGCGCGCGTGGAGCGTCGCTCACGGCTGCGGCCCGTACCCCGGTCGGCGGGGGTGCGGGCCGCGTCCGCGGCTCGGGCGGCGTCAGCGGTTCAGGCGGCGTCAGCCGGTGACGGCCTCGCGGCGGTCGGCCGCGTACGCCATGGCGTGCTGGACGACGCCGATGAGTGCCTCCTTGACCGACTCGCGGTCGCGGGCGTCGCACATCAGGAGCGGCACGCCCTCGTCGAGGTCGAGGGCCTGGCGGACGTCCTCGATCGGGTAACGGGGAGCGCCCTCGAAGCAGTTGACGCCGACGAGGAAGGGGATCGAGCGCCGTTCGAAGTAGTCGACGGCGGCGAAGCAGTCCTCCAGGCGACGGGTGTCGGCGAGCACGACGGCACCGAGCGCACCCTCGGAGAGTTCGTCCCACATGAACCAGAACCGCTCCTGGCCGGGCGTTCCGAAGAGGTACAGCACGAGGTCGTCGCGGAGGGTGATGCGGCCGAAGTCCATGGCCACGGTCGTCGTGTGCTTGCCTTCCACGCCGCTGGTGTCGTCGACCGGGCGCCCGGCCTCGGTGAGCAGCTCCTCGGTGCGCAGCGGCCTGATCTCGCTGACTGCGCCGACGAGCGTGGTCTTGCCCACCCCGAAGCCGCCGGCCACGAGGATCTTGAGCGTGACGGGCTCGACCGGAGGCTTGCCACGCTCAGAACGCCCGAAGATCATCGATCTCTTCTCCTGCTTGATGGGGGTCGGGCGACGGCGGGCCGTAGCCTCCGCCGCCTGGGGTTTCGATGACGAGTACGTCACCGCTGACGAGGTCCGCGGAGTCGCTGCCGCCCAGTTCGGTCACCGTGCCGTCGGCGTGCTCCACCCGGTTGGTTCCGAGAGCGCCCGGCTTACCGCCCGCCATGCCGTACGGGGCGACTCGGCGGTGCTGGGACAGCGTGGAGACGGTCATGGGTTCGAGGAAGCGGACTCGGCGTACGGCGCCGTCCCCGCCGTGCCACCGTCCGGCGCCGCCGCTGCCGCGACGGACGGCGAACTCCTCGAGGCGTACGGGCAGTCGCCATTCCAGGACCTCGGGGTCGGTGAGGCGGGAGTTGGTCATGTGGGTCTGGACGACGGGCGCGCCGGGGAAGCCGTCGCCCGCTCCGGAACCTGAGGCGACGGTTTCGTAGTACTGGTGACGTTCGTTGCCGAAGGTGACGTTGTTCATGGTCCCGGAACCCTCGGCCTGGACGCCGAGCGCCGCGTAGAGGGCGCCGGTGACGGCCTGCGACGTCTCCACGTTGCCCGCGACGACGGCGGCGGGCGGCTCGGGGGCGAGCAGACAGCCGGGCGGGACGACGATGTTCAAGGGACGCAGACAGCCGTCGTTGAGGGGGATGTCGTCGGCGACGAGGGTGCGGAAGACGTACAGGACGGCCGCGTTGACGACCGAGAAGGGGGCGTTGAAGTTGGTCGGCAGTTGCGCGGACGTGCCGGTGAAGTCGATGGTCGCGGCCCGGTCCTCGCGGTCCACCCGCACGGCCACGCGGATGACGGCTCCCGAGTCGGTCTCGTAGGCGTACTCGCCGTCGTCGAGGGCGTCGATGACGCGGCGTACGGCTTCTTCTGCGTTGTCCTGGACGTGCCTCATGTAGGCCTGGACGACGTCGAGGCCGTAGTCCTGGATCATGCGGCCGACCTCGTCGACGCCCTTCTGGTTGGCGGCGATCTGGGCGCGCAGGTCGGCGAGGTTGGTCTTCGGGTTGCGGGAGGGGTACGGCGCCTCGGTGAGCAGGCGGAGGGTCTCCTCCTCGCGGAAGCGGCCGTTCTCGGCGAGCAGCCAGTTGTCGAAGAGGACGCCCTCCTCCTCGATGGTGCGGCTGCCCGCCGGCATGGAGCCGGGGGCGATGCCGCCGATCTCGGCGTGGTGGCCCCGGGAGGCGACGTAGAAGAGGATCTTCGGGTCAACCCCTGTTTCGTCACTCTCCGTGCCGGTCGCCGGTGTCGTGTCGAAGACCGGGGTGATCACGGTGACGTCCGGCAGGTGGGTGCCGCCGTGGTACGGGTCGTTGACCGCGTAGGTGTCGCCCGGGCGCATGCGGGCGCCGCGCCGGCGGATGACCTCCTTGACGCTCGTGCCCATCGAGCCCAGGTGAACGGGAATGTGCGGCGCGTTGGCCACCAGGTTTCCGTCAGGGTCGAAGAGGGCGCAGGAGAAGTCCAGGCGCTCCTTGATGTTGACGGACTGGGCGGTGGATTCGAGGCGGGCGCCCATCTGCTCGGCGATCGACATGAAGAGGTTGTTGAAGACCTCAAGCAGAACCGGGTCGACTTCCGTGCCGAGATCGGAACTCTCCGTAATCGCGGCGCGTTCCATGACCAGATGCCCGTCGACGGTCGCCGCGGCCCGCCAGCCGTCGTCGACGACTGTCGTGGAACCGGCTTCGGTGATGATCGCCGGGCCGGTGACGGTGTCGCCGGGGGGAAGGTCCTCGCGGCGGCGGAGGGGCACGTCGCGCCAGATGCCGCCCGTGTGGAGACGGACCGTCCGGGGCGCGGCGGGGGCGCGGTCGGGGCTGCCGCCGGGGGTGGTGTCGGAGGCGGCTGCGTCGGCTGCGTGGGGAGCGAGAGCGGACAGATCGGGGGGTGCGGTGATGCCGGTGGCTTCGACGGAGAGGGCTTCCACGACGATCGGGCGGTCGAGTGTGAAGGAGTACGTGGCGCGATGACGTTCTTCGAAGGCGTGCCGCATCGTGCCGGGCTCGGTCAGCTCGACGGTGAGGGTGGTGTCGGTGCCGTCGTAGCGGAGTTCCGCGCGGCGGGTGATGTGGATGTGCTCCTCGGGGACGTCCTCGGCGAGGAGTTCGGCGCGGGCCGCCGCTTCGAGGTCTTCGGCGGTCCTGAGGACGCCGGGCATGGAGGCGGGTTCGAGAGGTGCTTCGACGGACTGCTCGCGCATGGCGGTGGTGTCGGCGAGTCCGATCCCGAGTGCGGACAGGACTCCGGCCATGGGCGGCACGAGGACGGTGCGGATGCCGAGGGCGTCGGCGACCATGCAGGCGTGCTGGCCTCCCGCGCCGCCGAACGTGGTGAGGGCGTAGCGGGTGACGTCGTGGCCCTTCTGGACGGAGATCCGCTTCACGGCGGACGCGATGTTGGCCACCGCGATCTGCAGGTACCCCTCGGCGACCTGTTCCGGTGTGCGGTCGTCGCCGGTCCGCTCGCCGATGAGGCCGGCGAGGGCGGTGAAGCGGTCGCGGACGAGTGCCTCGTCCAGGGGCTCGTCACCGTTCGGGCCGAACACCTGTGGGAAGTGGGCCGGCTGGATCCGGCCGAGCATGACGTTGGCGTCGGTGACGGCGAGCGGCCCGCCACCGCGGTAGCAGGCGGGCCCCGGCTCCGCGCCCGCCGAATCCGGCCCTACGCGGTAGCGGGAGCCGTCGAAGTGCAGGACCGACCCGCCGCCGGCCGCGACGGTGTGGATGTCGAGCATGGGGGCGCGCAGCCGGACGCCGGCGATCCGGCTGGTGAACACCCGCTCGTACGCACCCGCGAAGTGGGAGACGTCGGTGGAGGTGCCGCCCATGTCGAAGCCGATGACCCGGTCGAAGCCGGCGAGCTGGGACATGCGGGCCATGCCGACGATGCCGCCGGCCGGCCCGGACAGGATGGCGTCCTTCCCGCGGAACTGCCCGGCCTCGGTGAGGCCGCCGTTGGACTGCATGAACATCAGCCGTACGCCTTCGAGCTCGTCGGCGACGTGCCGGACGTAGCGGCGCAGCACGGGCGAGAGGTAGGCGTCGACGACGGCGGTGTCCCCACGGGGGACGAGCTTCATCAGGGGACTCGTCGCGCTGGAGAGCGAGATCTGCGGAAAGCCGATGCGGGCGGCGAGCTCCCCGACGGTCTGTTCGTGCGCCGGGTGGAGGTGGCTGTGCATGCAGACCACGGCGACGGCCCGGATCCCGTCGTCGTACGCCTCCTGGAGCGGCCCGGTGAGGGCCTCCAGGTCGGGAGCGCGCAGGACGGTGCCGTCGGCGGCGATGCGCTCGTCGACCTCGACGACCCGCTGGTACAGCAGTTCCGGCAGGTCGATGCGGCGGGCGAAGATGTTCGGGCGGTTCTGGTAGGCGATGCGCAGGGCGTCGCGGAAGCCACGGGTGATGAGCAGGAGAGTGCGCTCGCCCGTGCGCTCCAGGAGGGCGTTGGTGGCGACGGTGGTCCCCATGCAGACGCTGTCGACGGGGTCGCCGGAGCCGGCCAGCAGGATGCGGACGCCCTCGACCGCGGCGTCTGCGTAGCGCGCGGGGTTGTCCGAGAGCAGCTTGTGCGTGAGCAGCCGGCCGTCCGGGCGCCGGGCGACGACGTCGGTGAAGGTGCCGCCGCGGTCCACCCAGAACTGCCAGCCAGTCACGTCAGTACCCCGCTTCCGCGCTGCTCACAGCGCTCGGAGGCCGTTGATCACGTCGCGCAGAATACTCTCGTCCGGCAGCTCGGCAGGGGGCACGGGCCGGTTCACATGGACGAATTCCGCGTCCACGAGATCTCCGACGAGGACCCGTACCACTCCGATCGGCAGGTCGAGTTCCGCTGCGAGTTCGGCGACCGACTGCGGGATGTCGCGGCACAGTTCGACGATATCCACATGCTCCGGGGAGAGCATGTGGTCGGCTTCCGGATCGTCCGCCAGCGGCTCCGCGACCACGACCGCGATCAGGTCCAGGCGATGCTGGCCCTGGCTGCTGGTGCGGCCGCGGGTCATGGCGTACGGGCGGACGACCGGTCCGGCTTCGTCGTCGAACCAGTGGCTTCTTCCCTGACCGTCAGCGCTCATGCCATCCCACTACCCGCCTGCGGGCAGATCGGTGCGCGGTGCGGCCGCGAGATGCACGCCCACCCGCTTCACCAGGAGCGTCATCTCGTAGGCGACCTGGCCGACGTCCGAGTCGGCGTCCGAGAGGACGGCGAGACAGCTGCCGTCACCGGCGGCCGTCACGAACAGGAAGGCATCGTCGAGCTCGACGACCGTCTGGCGGACGTTGCCGGCCTCGAAGTGGCGTCCCACGCCCTTGGCGAGGCTGTGGAACCCGGAGGCGACGGCAGCCAGGTGTTCGCTGTCCTCCCTGGTCAGGTCCTTGGACAAGCCCGTCGGCAAACCGTCGCCGGAGAGCACGAGGGCCTTGCGGATGCTCGCGACACGGTCCACCAGATCATCGAGGAGCCAGTTCAGCTCCCCCTTGTTGGTCGCGGTGTGGCCGGTCGCCTTCGGTGCGGTCATCGACCGTCCCCCTCTGTCGTTCCTTGTGGTGCTGCGCCGCTGTGGGCGTCATCGCCCGCGGCGTTCTCCTCACGGCCGCGCTGCCAGCCTCGCTGGAGCGATGCCATGCGGCTGCGTACTTCCTCGGCGTCGCGTTCGACGGGCTCGGCCCTGTCCTCGCTGCGCGGCTCCGAGCTCCGCTTCAGCTGCGGGGCCAGGTTGGCCTGTCGGACGCGCCGGGGCAGTGGGGCGGTGCCGGAACCGGACTGTGGTGCGGATCCGGTCCCCCGGGGCGCTGCGCCCGAGCCCGTCTCGTGGCCCGGGGCACCGCCGGTGGTGGCCGGCGTAGGGCCGGAGCGGTGGTCCGATCGTTCCGGGCCGCTCGAGGCGATCTCCGCGCGGCGGGTCCGCCTGGGGAGTGCGGACGGCTCCGACCGGTCGGCGGCGGCGCCGCCGGGTGAGGCGGGG
>NZ_JBEOXI010000174.1:0-17947 GCF_040296465.1 Streptomyces sp. NPDC002130 | reverse complement strand
GCCTGGTGCGCTGGGACAGCGGGGGTAACCACCTCTGGGGGTACTCGCCTCCGAAGGATGTCGAATACATCGACACTGTCTACGCCTTCAACGTCCGGGGCGGCCGGGCAGCCACGGGCGGGCGGCCCGTCCCGGGGCCGGTGTCCGGCTCAGCACCGTGCGAGCGGTGTCCGTGGTGCTCCGGGGGGCCGTGCGGGCCGAGGGAAGGAGCAGCGGCAGCAGGGCCGCCAGCGCGGCGAGCCTTCCCCGGCCCCGTTCCTCCCAGTCGGTGCCGTAGGCGGCGCCGGCGGCCGCCTCCAGCTCGGTGACGAACGCCTCGGCCTGTGCGGGCCGTTCCGCCGGGTCCTTGGCCAGACCGCGCCGCACCAGCTCCCGCACCGCGTCGGGGACCTCCTCTGCGGGGACCGGCGCGTCGAGATGCCGCAGCGCGAGCTCCGCGAGGTTGTCGCCGGCGTACGGCTTGTGCCCCGTCAGGCACTCGAAGAAGGTGGCCGTGGCCGCGTAGACGTCGGAGGCGGGCGAGGCGGGTGCGCCGGTCCACTGCTCGGGGGCCATGTAGGAGGGGGTTCCCGCCACACCGGCGCTGGTGCCCGCGTCGACGGCGATGCCGAAGTCGACGAGCTTGGAGGAGCCGTCCGGTACGACCAGGACGTTCTCCGGTTTGTAGTCGCGGTGGACGACGCCGAGGTGGTGCGCGTCGGCCAGACCGAGCAGGGATCCCTTCAGGACGACGAGTGCGGCCTCCGGAGCGAGGGGGCCCTCCCGCCTGAGCAGCGTGCGCAGCGGGACGCCGTCGACCAGCTCCATCACGATGGCGGCGCCGTCGGGGCTCTCCACGTATTCGTAGAGCCCGGCGACATGAGGGCTCTCCAGCCCGCCGAGCAGCCGTGCCTCCGCCCGGAAGTCGCGCACGAACCCGGGCCGGGTGCGCAGTGACTCGCTGAGGTACTTCACGGCGACCGGCACACCGGTCTCCTCGTGCACGGCGAGGACGACCCGGCCGCTGGCCCCTGCCCCGAGTTCGAGCGACTCGGTGTATCCGGGCACCGCCCATGTGTTCATTTCCAGCCCCCCAAGGCGGCCGCTCCCCAGCGGCCGGCCACGCTCGGAGACACATTTTTCGGCCACTTCGGTTGCGTGGCCAGAAGTATGCGCGAGGCGTACCCGGACCGTGACAGAGGCGCGGTCGTGCCGGCGAAGGCCGCGAACCGGTGCCGCCCGCTCAGGCTCGGGACACGTTCGCTGCCGGGCCGAGCAGACCGAGCAGGAGCAGCGTCACGTCGTCGTCAGAGGTGTCCGTGTCCGCGATGAGGGTCCTGATCAGGTGCTCCGCCGCCTGGTCGAGGGTGCCGGGGGCGTCGACGGGAGCGCCCTTCAGCGCGATGTCGACGGTGCGGGTGAGGACGTCGGCCTGCGCCTCGATGTCGGTGCCGGGCCTTTCGACCAGAGGAAGCGGCCGTCCATGCGGTGGCCGAGTCCGACACGGGTCGGCCCGGCGAGGTGCTGCGCCGCGCGAGGTGCTGAGCCCTTCGATGCGCCGCTCGTTCCCGCCGCGCGGGTTCGGCGGGCCGCTACCCTGACCGGCGAGCCCGGCGGCAGGCACCCGCAGTCGGTGCCGCGCTCGCCCCGGCCCCGGCGCCCGCCCCCGTGGCACCACCCGCCGTACGGCGGGCAGTTTCCGCCGCCCGGCGGCGTCCCCGGACGGGGCGCCGGGCCCGATCATGGCTGCCCGAGCCGCCGTGACCTCGCGTGAGGAGACGCCATGACGCACGTTCCGCCCCCGTTCGACCCCGAACTCGCCGCCGCCCTGGAGCTGATCAAGGACATGATCAGCCCGGGGCTGACCCTCGACGAGATCGCCGAGGTGCGCCAGGGGCCGGCCATCCAGATGCTGGCCGAGCTGGACCTGACGTCGGGCGGGGCGTTCGAGGTGGAGGACCGGCAGGTGCCGGGGCCGCAGGGCGAGCCGGACATCTCCCTGCTGATCTGCCGCCCGGCCGCGCCGGAGACCGCCGGGCCGCGCCCCGTGATCTACCACGTGCACGGCGGCGGCATGGTCCTCGGGAACAACCGGGTCGGCGTCGACGTACCCCTGGCATGGGCGCAGGCGCTGGACGCGGTCGTGGTGTCCGTGGAGTACCGACTGGCGCCGGAGCATCCGTATCCCGCACCGGTCGAGGACGTCTACGCCGGGCTGCTGTGGACGGCGGACCACGCCGCCGAACTCGGCGCGGACCCCGAGCGGATCGTCATCGCGGGTGCGAGCGCCGGCGGCGGGCTGTGCGCGGCCCTGGCCCTGCTGACCCGGGACCGCAAGGGGCCGCAGCCGATCGGGCAGCTGCTGATGTGCCCGATGCTCGACGACCGCAACGACACGCCCTCGACGCATCAGATGGCGGGCCTCGGCGTGTGGGACCGCACCGCCAACGAGACCGGCTGGACCGCGCTGCTCGGCTCGCACCGCGGCGGCCCCGACGTGCCGGCGTACGCGGCGCCGGCCCGTGCCGAGGACCTGACGGGGCTGCCTCCCGCCTTCCTCGACGTGGGCTCGGCGGAGACGTTCCGCGACGAGGTCGTCGACTATGCCTCGCGCATCTGGCAGGCCGGCGGGGTGGCCGAGCTGCACGTGTGGCCGGGCGGCTTCCACGGCTTCGACGGGTTCGCACCGCAGGCGGCGGTGTCCCAGGCGGCGCGAGGAGCCCAGGAAGCCTGGCTGCGGAGGTTGCTGGGGGTGTAAGGGGCGGGGCGGGGGCAGCGGGTCCGGCGAAGCCCACGCATGCCGACTGCCCGCAAGAGCGGCCGCATGCGGAGGTCGCCGGGAGTGTGAGGAGGCGGGGACGGCCGGTCCGGTGAAGCCCACACACGCCGACTGCCCGCAAGAGCGGCCGCATGCGGAGGTTGCTGTGAAGCGGCGGGGGCAGCGGGTCCGGTGAAGCCCTCGGAGGCGGCCGAACCGCACAAGGGGCCGCCGACTGCCGGGGGCGCGTGAAGCGCTGGGCGCGGCGGGTCCGGCGAAAGCCCTCGCACTCCGACCGACCGCAAAAGCGGCCGCATACCGCACCATGGGCCTATGAAAGAGCTGGCCGGGCGGCTGACCGCCCTCGACCCGGATGCCGGTGCGGCGGTCCGGGTCATCGCCTACTTCGACCGCCTGGCCGAGTCCAGGGCGGGGGTGGAGGCGCTCGTGCGCGGCGCCGCCGTGCTGGCCGGCTGCCCGGCGCGGCTGGTGGATCCGGAGCGGCGCGTGCACGTGAGGGTGGAGGCCGACGGCACCCGGCGTGACGAGAAGGCCCCACCGGACCCGGCCTGGCCCTTCGCGCGACTGAGCCCCGACAGCGCGGCGGTGCTGTGGCTGGAGCGGGGAGCGGGCGACGCCGGGCCCCCCGCGCGCAACGGAGTGGACGCGGGTTACGCCCGAGCCGTGCCCGAGAACGCCGACGCGCAGCACACGCAGGTCGCCCCCAGCGTCGTCGACGCCGTGATCCTGGAACGGGCCGCCGGTGCCGTACGACTCGTCCTCGACCGCACGCGCGGCCGGGCACCGGCCGACGATCCGGCGCTGGTCGAGACCCTCCTCGACGCCACCGCCCCCGAACAGGCCCGGCTGCACGCCGCCCGCCGCCTCGGTCTGGACCTTGCCGCCCACGCCCGGGCCCTCGCCCCGCTGCACGGCCGGCCCCTGGTGATACCCGCCGATGCGGGGCCCGTTCCGCGGGCGGGTTACGCGTCCGCGGAAGGCACCGGCCGGCCCGGGACCGGCCTCACGAGCCCGGCGGCCGTGCGGACCGCACCCGGTCCCCGCGGCGGCGCGGAGGAGCTCCCACCCGCAGCTCGACCCGCCACCCCGGTGCCGACCGCTCCGCGTCCCCGGACCGGCTCGACCGCGTTCCCCGGCGGCCCCGACCGCCATGCCGCCAACCTCCACCCCGCTCCCCCGGCCCTCCGCCTCCCCGCCGGGCGCCTAGGGGTCGGGCCCGCCGTGCCCGTGCTCGAGCTGCCCAGGTCCTGGGCCGGGGCCCGTACCGCCCTGCGGTTCACCGCCGAGGACACCCCGCAGGACCCCGGGCCCTCGGTCGTCCACGCCGACGAGCTGGGCGGTATCGCCCTCCTCGCCGATCTCGTCGCGCCGGGTTCCGAGCCGCCGGACGACGTCCGTGCCCTGGAGACCGCCGCCGCGACCGCCCCCTGGCTGCCGGCCACCCTGCACGCGGTCGCGTCCACGTCGAGCCTGCGGGCGGCCGCCGCCGAGATCAACGTCCACCACTCCACGCTCCAGGAGCGCCTGGCCCACGCCGAGCACCTTCTCGGCTGGCCGGTCCGCACGCCGCAGGGACGGCTCCGCCTGCAACTCGCCCTCACGATGCGCCGGCTGGCCCGGCCCTGAGCGCCGCGGGACCCGCCGTATCCGCCGCACCCCAACCATGAACGCCCCCGCCGTCTCCCCCGCACCCGGCCCATGGCCCGCCGCACGCCGAGGAAAAGCCGCCCGCCGAGGAAAAGCCGCAAGTCAGCCACACCGCCGCCCTCCGAAACCGCCCGTCGGCGTGATCCGGATCGCGTCGGCGTCCCGCCCTCCCGCTGTCCTCCTGCGGCAGACTGTCCGAGCGCCCTCCGTACACGATTCGGGAGCTTGAGGCATGAGCGTGCAGCGGTACCCCCTGGCCGGGGTCACGGTGGTCAGTCTGGAGCAGGCCGTGGCCGCGCCCTACGCCACCCGGCAGCTCGCCGACCTCGGGGCCCGGGTGATCAAAGTGGAGCGGCCGGGCGGCGGCGACTTCGCCCGCCGGTACGACACGACCGTGCACGGGCACTCCAGCTACTTCGTCTGGCTCAACCGCTCCAAGGAGTCCCTCACCCTCGACCTGAAGGACCCCCGCGGCCACGAGATCCTGCACGACCTCCTCGACGGCGCCGACGTCTTCGTGCAGAACCTCGCCCCGGGCGCCGCCGCCCGGCTCGGTCTGGACGCCGCCACCGTCACCGGCCGCCGGCCCGGCCTGATCCCGTGCACGATCTCCGGCTACGGCACGACCGGCCCCTGGTCCGACCGCAAGGCCTACGACCTGCTCGTCCAGTGCCAGACCGGGCTGGTGTCGCTGACCGGAACCCCCGAGGGCACCGCACGGACCGGGATCTCCGTCGCCGACATCGCCGCCGGGATGTACGCCTACAGCGGCGTCCTCACGGCCCTGTACACCCGGGCCACCACCGGCGAGGCCCACCCCGTGGAGGTGTCGCTGTTCGAGGCGCTCGCGGAGTGGATGGGCCAGCCCGCCTACTACACCCGGCACGGCGGCACCCAGCCCCCGCGCCTGGGCACCCAGCACGCCACGATCGCGCCGTACGGGACGTACACCGCCGCCGACGGCCAGGACGTGCTGTTCTCCATCCAGAACGAGCGGGAATGGGTGGCGCTGTGCGCCGAGTTCCTCGGCCGTCCGGAGCTGGCCGACGATCCGCGGTTCGCCACCGGCTCCGACCGCGTCGCCCACCGGGAGGAGCTCAACGCCGTCGTCGCCGAGCGTTGCGCCCGCTCCGGGTCCGACGAGATCCTCAAGGATCTGGAGCGCATCGGCATCGCCTGCGCCGGGGTCAACGACGTGGCCGCCTTCCTGGACCACCCCGTGCTGGCCGCCCGGGGCCGCTGGAGCGAGGTCGAGGTGCCGGGCGCCACCGTGGAGGCGCTGCTCCCGCCCGCCGACCTCGCCGGTCTGCCCGCGCGCATGGACCCCGTGCCGGCGGTGGGCGAGCACACCGGGGCGATCCTCGCCGAACTGGGCCGCACCGACGAGGAGGTGGCGGCCCTGCGCGCGGACGGGGTCGTCTGACGGCAGCCCCTCCCCCGCCGCCTAGCGGGACTCCACGGCAGGCTCTCCCGCCCCCTCGGCCTGCTGCCGCTTCGACGCGCGCAGACTCGTGAACGTCGTGACCGCCAGGACCAGCACGATGAAGCCCAGCGAGAACGGGATGCCGATCTCGGGAACGTGAACGCCCGACTCGTGCAGCGCGTGGAGCACCAGCTTCACGCCGATGAAGCCCAGGATGATCGACAGGCCGTAGGAGAGGTGGACCAGCCTCTTCAGCAGGCCGCCTATGAGGAAGTACAGCTGGCGCAGGCCCATCAGGGCGAAGGCGTTCGCGGTGAACACGATGTACGGGTCCTGCGTCAGGCCGTAGATGGCCGGGATGGAGTCCAGGGCGAACAGCACGTCGGTGGAGCCGATCGCGAGCATCACGACCAGCATCGGCGTCATGATCCGCTTGCCGTTCTCGGTGATGAACAGCTTCGTGCCGTGATAACGGTCGGCCACGCCGAAGCGCTGCTCCGCCATCTTCAGCAGCTTGTTCTCCTGGTACTCCTCGTCGTGGTCCTGCTTTCGGGCGTCCTGGACCAGCTTCCAGGCGGTCCAGATCAGGAACGCGCCGAAGAGGTAGAAGACCCAGGAGAAGGCGGAGATGATCGCCGCCCCGGCCGCGATGAACACCGCCCGCAGCACCAGGGCCATCAGGACGCCGATCATCAGCACCCGCTGCTGGTACTGCGACGGCACCGCGAACTTCCCCATGATCAGGACGAAGACGAAGAGGTTGTCGACGCTCAGCGACTTCTCGGTGATGTACCCGGCGAAGAACTCACCCGTGGGCCCGCTCCCACCGGCGAACCACAACCCCGCGCCGAACAGCACGGCCAGGACGACCCACACCACCGTCCACGTCCCGGCTTCCTTGATGGACACGTCGTGCGGCTTGCGGCCGATGAAGAAGTCGAGGGCGACGAGCACGCACAGGGCGGCCACGGTCAGCAGCCACACGGACGGCGAGACGTTCACTTGTTACTCCTGATGCAGGTGTGGGGAGGGGACATCCTTGTCCGGTGTGGCTGGTTCCCGCCACCCCTGCCAGGTGAACAACAAGTCAAAGCTGCACGTGCAGCGCTTCCATCACGTCCTCGTCCGTCAGCTGCTCGAAGTTCTCGTACCAGAGGCCCACGGCCATGAACGCGGCCGGCCGGTGCAGGCAGATGACCTCGTCGGCCTCGGCGCGCATCGACTCGGTGCCCTCCGGGGAACCGACGGGCGCGGCCAGCAGCACCCGCGCGGGCCCCTGACGGCGTACGAAGCGCAGCGCGGCACGGGCCGTGGAACCGGTCGCCAAGCCGTCGTCGACGACGATCACGGTCCGTCCGCGCAGGTCCGGGGCCGGTCGGCCCTGCCGATAGAGCCGTTCACGGCGCCGCAGTTCGGCGCGCTCCCGCTCGATGACGGGGGCGAGGGCTGCCTCGCCGATACCGAGGTGGCGCAGGGCGTCCTCGTCGAGGAGCGGCACCTCGTCGGCGGCCATGGCGCCGACGCCGAGCTCCTCCTGGTGGGGCGCCCCGATCTTCCGTACGACGAGCACGTCGAGCGGGGCGTCCAGCGCGGCGGCGACCTCGCGCGCCACGGCGACCCCGCCCCGGGGCAGGGCGAGCACCAGGGGGTCGGGCAGGTCTCCCTCGCGCTGCCGGGTGCGCAGCGTTTCGGCCAGTTCCCCACCGGCCTGCCGGCGATCACGGAACCGCATGACGGTCACCTCTGCTTCCCGCACGAAGAGGGTCCTCGGCCGGTCCGGCTCCCGCCCCCGGCCGGTCCTGCTCACGCCCTCGGCCGGTCCGGCTCCCGCGTACCCCCGCGCCCGCCGGACGATGCGCGCCTTACGGACCCGGCGGTCATCGGCCTGTGGCCGTCCTCAGCTGCTCGTCGCACCACTGCCGGGCGGCGTCGGTGACCTGGTCGAGTGCGCCGGGCTCCTCGAACAGGTGGGTGGCGCCGGGCACCACACGGAGGGTGTGCGGGGCGGGCAGCCGCCGGGCCGCCTCCTCGTTGAGCCGCAGCACGTGTGTGTCCCGGCCGCCCACGATGAGCAGCACCGGGACCCGCACGGCGTCCAGGGCGTCGCCCGCCAGGTCGGGCCGTCCGCCGCGTGAGACGACCGCCCGTACCCGGTCGGGGCGTCGAGCGGCGGCGACCAGGGCCGCGCCCGCGCCGGTGCTGGCGCCGAACAGGACGACGGGCAGGGCCGAGGTGTCCGGGTCCTGCGCCAGCCAGTCGAGGGCGGCCAGCAGCCGGCGGCCCAGCAGGGTGATGTCGAAGCGGAGTTCGGCGGTGACGGCGTCCTTGCGTTCCTCGTCCTCGGTGAGCAGGTCGACGAGCAGGGTGCCGAGCCCGGCGGTGCGCAGGCCCGCGGCGACCTCGCGGTTGCGGGGGCTGTGCCGGGAGCTGCCGCTGCCGTGCGCGAAGAGCACGACCGCGCGGGCGTCCGGCGGCACGGTCAGATCGCCGGTGAGGCCCGCGCCGCCGGCGGGCAGGGTGACCGTCCGGTTGATCATCGTCAGCCTCCTCTCCCCCGCTCCCCGTGGTACCCACGCCCGGCCGGACGTCCCATGGCGCGATCTGTGGGATGCGTGTCGTTGACGCCGCAGTGCGCGTCGATGGAGCGTGGGGGGCGTGACCGATCGCCGCATCGTCTTCGTCGTCTTCGACGGCTTCCAGCCGCTCGACCTCACCGGACCGCACGAGGTGTTCCACAGCGCGGGCGGGTACGCCTGCGAGGTCGTGGGGACCAGGGCAGGACCGGTCCGGTCGGTCAGCGGGCTGGTCATGGAGGCCGCGCACGGCGTGGACGACCTCGACCCGGCCGGCACCGACACCCTGGTGGTGGTCGGCGGCCAGGGCGTCGACCGGGCCCGGCAGGACGCGGACCTGGTCGCCTGGGTCGCCGCCACGGCGGCCGGTGCCCGGCGGGTGGCATCGGTGTGCAGCGGTGTCTTTCTGCTGGCCGCCGCGGGGCTGCTGGACGGGCGGCGGGTCACCACGCACTGGGCCCGCGCGGAGCAGCTGACCCGGGAGCATCCCGAGGTGCGGGTGGACTGCGATCCGATCTTCGTCCGGGACGGGCGGGTGTGGACCTCGGCCGGAGTGACGGCGGGGATGGATCTGGCGCTCGCCCTGGTGGAGGACGACCTCGGCCGGGACGCCGCGCACGAGGTGGCCCGTCGGCTGGTGCTGTTCCTGCGCCGCCCGGGCGGCCAGTCGCAGTTCAGCGTGGCGCTGTGGTCGCGGCAGCCGGCGACGGACCCGGTGCGGGCCGCCGTCACCGCGATCCACGCCGACCCCGGTGCCCGGCACGACATCGCCGGTCTCGCCGCGCACGCCGGGCTGAGTTCGCGTCACCTGCAGCGCCGCTTCACCGCCGAACTCGGCGTGCCCCCGGCGGCGTACGTCGAGCGGGTGCGCGTCGAGGCGGCCCAGCGGGCGCTCACGGCCGGGGACGAACCGGTCGACGCCATCGCCCGCCGCTGCGGCTTCGTCACAGCCGAGACCCTGCGCCGCACGTTCCACCGCCGGCTCGGTGTCGCGCCGTCGGACTACCGCGCCCGGTTCCGCTCCACCACAGGCCCCCTGGGGCCTTCGGGACCCGGGACAGATCCCACAGAGGAAGGACGTACCGCATGACCACCTACGGCCTGCTGGTCTTCGAGGACGCCGAGGAGCTCGACTTCGTGGGGCCCTGGGAGGTCTTCACCGTCTCCGCCCGGCTCCGGGACGGCGCCGACACGGCCGTGCTCGTCTCCGAGCATCCCGGGCCCGTGCGCTGCAACAAGGGCCTGCGTGTCCTGCCCGACCACACTCTCGACGACCATCCGCCGCTGGACGTGCTGCACGTGCCGGGCGGGCTGGGCGCTCGGGAGACGCAGCTGCACAACCCGGTGGTCACCGACTGGATCGCGAAGACCGCCGAGCGGGCCGCGTGGGTGCACGGGGTGTGCACCGGCACGTTCCTGCTGCACGCGGCCGGGCCCGCCCGGGGGCGCCGGGTGGCCACGCACTGGAGCCAGGAGGACACCCTGGAGGCGCGGGGGGACGTGACCGTGGTCCGGGACGCCCGCTATGCGGTCGACGGCAACCTGGTCACCAGCCAGGGTGTCTCTGCCGGTATCGACAGCGCGTTGTGGCTGGTCGGGCGCTTGCACGGCCGGGAGCACGCACGGGCCGTGCGGCGGTACATCCAGTACGACCCGGCGCCGCCGTACCTCGCGGACGAGCCCGTTTGACCCACCCGTGCGGCGCGGGGCCGCATGGGTGGGCGAGCCTCGGGCAGTCGATGTTCATGGGCGGTGACACGGGCGACGGCGGGCAAGGGCGGCAGCCGGGCGAGTGCGGACACCAGGCGGTGCCGCATCCGGGCGACATCCGGATCGAGGCGTGGGCGGCGTGCAGAGAGCACTGTCTGGCGGAGGCCGTCCTGGCGATGGTGGAGTGCTTCGCGGACGTCTCCCGGGTGCGGCCCACCGCCGTGGACCGGGTCCGTCTGCCCGAGGCCAGCGACGACGACCTGCTCGCCGCGCTGCTGGACGAGGTCATCTTCCGCCTGGAGGCGTACGGCCAGGTGCCCGTGGACGTCGAGGCCGACGAGGCCGACGGCGGCCTGGACGTACGGCTGGCGGTCACGGGCCTCGCCGACGTGGAGATCAGGGGCGCGGTCCCGACGGCGGTGGCGTGGGACACGCTGCGGATCGGGCCGGACCCGTACGGGTGGTCGTGTGCGGTGAGGGTCGACGCCTGACCCCGGTGGCCGGGGGCGCCTACCGTGGAGGGGTGGGCGGCGCAGTCGTGACGCTGTTCCTGTGCGGTGACGTGATGCTCGGGCGCGGCGTCGACCAGATCCTCGCGCACCCCGGTGATCCGGCACTGCGGGAGGCGTACGTCGAGGACGCCCGGTCCTACGTCCGGCTCGCGGAGTCGGCGCACGGCCCCGTGCCCGTGCCGGTGGCCGCGTCATGGCCGTGGGGTGTGGCGCTGCGGGTGCTGGACGAGGCCGCTGTGGACGCCCGGATCGTGAATCTGGAGACCTCGGTGACGCGCGCCGGTACCTTCGCGCCTGGCAAGGAGATCCACTACCGGATGCACCCGGCGAACCTGCCGGCCCTGGCGGTGGCCCGGCCGGACGTGACCGTTCTCGCCAACAACCACGTCCTGGACTTCGGCCGAAGAGGGCTGCTGGAGACCCTGGAAACCCTGGCCCGGGCGGGCCTGCGGGCGGCGGGCGCGGGACGCGACGCCGAGGAGGCGTACGCGCCCGCCGTCGTCCCGCTTGCCGGCGGTCGCCGCCTGCGGGTGTTCGCCCTCGGAGCACACTCCAGCGGCATCCCGTCCGGCTGGGCGGCGACGGCGGACCGGCCGGGCGTCGCGTATCTGCCCGATCTCTCGCCGGCCGCGGCCGAAGCCGTGGTGCGGCGGCCGGGCCGGTCCGGTGACCTCACCGTGGCGTCCGTGCACTGGGGCTCCAACTGGGGGTACCGCGTGCCCCGCGAACAGGTCCGCTTCGCGCACGCACTGATCGACGCTGGAGCCGACGTCGTCCACGGGCACTCCTCGCACCACCCCCGCCCGCTGGAGGTGTACCGGGACCGGCTGATCCTCTACGGCTGCGGCGACTTCGTCGACGACTACGAGGGCATCTCCGGTCACGAGCAGTACCGCGACGACCTGCGCCTGGCCTTCCTCGTGTCGGTCGAGGCGGACAGCGGGCGGCTGGCGGGGCTGCGCATGGTGCCGCTCCGGGTCCGGCGGATGCGGCTGGAGCCCGCCTCCGGGGAGGACCGCGCCTGGCTGCGCGCCACGCTGGACCGGATCAGCGGTGGGGTTTCGGTGCGGGAGGCGGCCGACGGTTCGCTGGTGCTCGCGGAGCCGGTCGCGTGACGTGGGCGGACGAGGGCGTCGAGGGGAGAGGGCGGCGTGGGCGCCCGCGCGTGGGCGCCCGCGCGTGGGAGGCCGACGTGGGAGGCCGACGTGGGAGGTCAGCCCGCCCACGCCACCAGCCGGTCGCGGCTCTCCGGCTCCCGCAGCCGGGCGAGCGACTCCTTCTCGAGCTGGCGCACCCGCTCCCGGGTCAGACCGACCCGTCCGGCGACCTCGTTCAGCGTGCGGGTGTGCCCGTCGTGCAGCCCGTAGCGCAGGCTGAGGATCATGGCCTCGCGGGGCGCGAGCGTGCCGACGGCCTCACGCAGTTCCTCGGCGAGCGCCCGGAACTCGGCGACCTCCGGAGCCTGGAGCACCTCGGTGTCGGCGATGAGGTCGCCGACGACGGTCTCGCCCTTCTCGTCGACCGGAGTGTCCAGGCTGACCGCGTCCCGTCCGACGTGGCGCAGCCAGCCGATCCGGTCCTCGGCGAGGCCGCTCTCCCGGGCCACCTCCGCGATGCTCGGCTCACGCTCCAGGTCGAGCCGCAGCCGCCGCTCGACCTTGGCGATCTTCTGCAGCTGCTCCACGACGTGCATCGGCAGCCGCACCGAGCGCGCGTGCGCGGCCAGACCCCGTTCGATCGCCTGGCGGATCCACCAGGTGGCATACGTCGAGAACTTGAAGCCCTTGGTGTGGTCGAACTTCTCCACGGCCCGGATCAGCCCCAGGTTGCCCTCCTGGATGACGTCCAACAGGGGCAGACCGCGATGGGCGTGCCGTTTGGCCATCGACACCACGAGCCGGAGGTTGGCCCGGACCATGTGATCCTTGGCAGCCTGTCCGTCGCGGACGGCCTCCTCCAGTTCCCGGCGCCGCGTCGCCGTGAGGTCGCCCTCGCCGGCGTCGGCCCGGTCGAGTTCCTCCAGCGCCTGTACGCCGGTCTCTAGCCGCCGGGCCAGGCGGACCTCGTCCTCCGCCGTGAGCAGGGCCGTCGCCGAGATCTGCGCGAGGTACTGGCCGAGAAGGTCCGGCTCCTCGTCCGGCTCGGGGATGCGGCTGCGCAGCCGGGCCGTGCGGACGGGGGCGCGCCGGTCCTCCCGGGCGTCCGCCGCGGGGTCTTCTGCCAGGGGAGACATCGTCGGGTTCCTCCCTCTCCCGTCTCGTTCCGGCTCGCCCTGGCGGGTACCCGGTGGAATCGGCCCCGAACCGTGTGCCCCGGAGCCCTCGGGGGTACCCCGGGGCCCATGACCGGCATCGAACTCAGCAGCAACGCGTTCAACGACCATTCCTTCATCGCGCGCCGGTACGCGTACGAGGGACCCAACGTCTCTCCGCCGCTGACCTGGAGCGGCGTACCGGACGACGCGGCGGAACTGGTCCTGCTGTGCGAGGACCCCGACGCCCCGTCGGGCACCTTCGCGCACTGGGTCGTGGTCGGCATCGACCCGCACAGCGACGGCGTCGAGGCCGGGCAGATCCCACCGGGCGGCACGGAGCTCGTCAACGGCTACGGCCAGCACGGCTGGGGCGGCCCGCATCCCCCGCCGGGTGACGACGCCCATCACTACTTCTTCCGGCTCTACGCCCTGTCCGAGCCGTGTGTCCTGCCCGACGCGCCGCGCGCGGACCAGGTGCACGAGGAGGTCGACAAGCGCCGCCTCGCGGACGGGACGCTGGTGGGGCTGTACCAGCGCTGAGCCGTTTCACCGTACCGCCGCCTCACAACGGATGGTTGTGACAGGGGCGCCCGGCGGTTGTTTGCCCGGCGCCCCCGCTCTGGCTTGGATGACTCCCGGACAACGCGGGTTGTCCACGGGAGCGGGGAGTGCGCCGGGTATGGCGGGCAGACGGTCGCTGGGGCGGCGTTTCGGGTGGCTGTGGGGCGCGTACGCGGTCAGCACGGCCGGCACGTGGCTCGCGTTCGACGCGTTCGCCCTGATCGCGGTCCTGGCGCTGGACGCCGGTCCGGCGCAGGTGTCGTTGCTGGCCGCGGTGGGGCCGGCGGTCGGCGCGGCGGTGTCCGTGCCTCTCGGGCCATGGGTGGAGATCCGCCGCAAACGGCCGGTGATGATGGCGACGGACCTGGTCCGGTGCGCTGTGCTGCTGAGCATCCCCGTCGCGTTCGCGCTCGGCCGGCTCACCTTCGGCCAGTTGCTGCTGGTGTCAGTGGCCGTCGCGGCGGCCGACATCACCTTCAACGCGGCGGCGGGGGCGTTCCTGAAGGACCTGCTGCCGCGCCAGGACCTGCTGGTGGCGAACGGGCGGTTCGAGGCGACGACCTGGACCGCCAGCATGGTCGGCCCGCCGCTGGGCGGGGCCGCGATCAGCCTGTTCGGTCCGGTGACGACGGTGGTGGCCGACGCGGTGAGCTATCTGCTCTCGGCGCTCGGCCTCCGGGCGATCGGCGACGCCGAGAAGCGCCCCGTGCGACCGCACCCCGCGGTCACCCGCCCCGGGGACCTGCTGGAAGGCTGGCGCCACATCCTGGCCGACCCGGCACTGCGTCCGCTCTTCTTCAACTCGCTCCTGGTGAACTCCCTGATCATGGCGGCATCCCCGCCGCTGCTGATCCTGATGGTGGACGACCTGCACTTCGCCCCCTGGCAGTACGCCCTCGCCTTCGCGGTGCCCTGCACCGGCGGCCTGCTCGGCTCCCGCCTGGCCCCGCGCCTCGTCGCACGCCACGGTCGGCACCGGGTGCTGCGCACCGCCGGGGTGCTGCGGGCCTGCTGGCCGATCGGCCTGGCCTTCACGGGCCCCGGCACGCCCGGTCTCGTGCTGGTCATGCTGGTGGAGTTCGGCCTGATCACCTGCTGCGCGGTCTACAACCCGGTCCTCGCCACACACCGGCTCGACCGCACCCCCGCGGACCGGGTCACCCGCACCCTGTCCGCCTGGTCGGCCACCGGCAAGGCCACCACCGCGACGATGACCGCCCTGTGGGGCGTACTGGCCGCCCGGACCGGTCCCCGCACGGCCATCGCGCTGGCCGGAGCCCTGCTCCTCGTCACGCCGCTGCTGCTCCCCCGCCGGGACGACGCCACGGAGGCCGGCGATGAACCGGCCTCCGTGGCAGTGCGGCCGGACGGCGGCTGACCGGACCGGGTCCGGCTCAGACCGCCCCGGGCACGTCCTCCGTGACGCCGTTCAGCTCGGAGGCCGGGTCCGTGCCGTAGGGGCGGGTGAGGATCTCCAGGCCGTGGCCCGCCGGGTCGAGGAAGTAGACGCCCCGGCCGCCGTCGTTGCGGTTGATGCGGCGGGGGTGATTGCCGTGCGGGTCGGCCTGGATGGGGATGCGGGCCTCGACCAGGCGGGCCAGGGCCTGGTCGAACTCGTCCTCGGAGACGAGGAACGCGTAGTGCTGCATGGGAATCTCGGCGTCGATGGTGAGGAAGTCCAGCGTGACTCCGTTGGCGGTGGTCACCGGCAGGAAGACCCCGGTCGGTGCCCCGACCCGCAGTCCCAGGATCTCGGCGAGGAAACGAGCGGACTTCTCCCGGTCCCGGGACAGGACGATGGTGTGATTGAACTCGACTGACACGGTTGAATGCCTCCACGGGCATCTCCGCGGCGCCTCCATGCCTCACCCGGACGGTGACCGGCACGCGATGCCGCGCGGTGGATCGTAGACAGCGGCGGTCGGGGTCGTCGAGCTGTTTTCGGCCGTGTTCGGGTCCGTCGGCGGAGTGCTCCCGTCCCTGTCGGCCCAGCCGATCCTGACAATTGTCAGGACCGCGTCGGCACGGGGCTCCCTACAGTTCTGAACGTCGGCAAGCCGCCCGTCCCGGCGGCCGTCCGAGCCGGATCAGGACCACGTCCGGCACTCCCTTCTCGCCTTCGTCCTTCGGGGGACAGACACATGAAGCGACTGATCAGCCGTACCGCCATGGGCCTCGCCGTGAGCGCGCTCGCCGTCGGCGGTCTCGCCACCACGGCCCAGGCGGCCCCGGCCGCCGCCAGCGGCGGCGACCCGACGCTCACCGACGTCTACATCTGGGCCACCGACGTCAACCTGCGCCAGCAGCCGACCACCGACTCCCCGCGGCTCGCCGTCCGTTCGCAGTGGTACGCGGACGCCCTGTGCCAGACGCAGGGCCAGACCGTGCACGACCCGGCGGTCGGCACCAACAACTGGTGGACCGCCGTCATGGAGTTCTCGAAACCTTGCGGTGGGTGCAGGCGGAATTGACGGTGGGGATGGACTGGTACACCCGCTGTGTCGTCGGGATCCAGCTCACGCCGGTGTCGACGAAGGCGGTCGATGCTGCGGCCACGTTGTATCAGGCGTTCCGGCCGCGTCCGGCGGGCAAGGATTGGCCCGCGCATGCGGTGTGGCCCGAGCACGGGATTCCCCGGTCCCTGCTGGTCGACGTCGACGCGATCGACGGGCCAATGTGTGGGGCTGCGTCTCCGGCGCTGGCGCCGGAGACCATCGTGATCGACCACGGCAAGATCTACGTCTCCGAGCATCTGACCAGCGTGTGTCAGCGGATGGGGATCTCGATCCAGCCGGCCCGGTTGCGGACCGGCCGCGACAAGGGGCCGGATGGAGCGGTTCTTCCGCACCATCCGGGAGGACCTGTTGCAGGCGCTGCCCGGATACAAGGGCCCGGATGTGCATTCGCGTGGGGTGGCGCCGGAGTCGGAGGCGTTCTTCTACCTCGACGAGTTGGAGGCGATCATCCGGGAGTGGGTGGCGGTGGTGTACCACCACCGGCCGCACGAGAGCCTGCTCGATCCGCATCTGCCGTCGGTGAAGATGTCGCCGGCGGTGATGTTCGAGCACGGCATCGCCCGGGCCGGCTACATCGAGGTTCCCCGCGATCCTGACCTGGGGTATGAGTTCCTCAAGGTGGAGTGGCGCACCCTGCAGCACTACGGGTTCGAGGTGCACGGTCGCCGGTACCACGGCGACCTGCCGCTCGGGTGCCGCGACGGTGCCAGCCCGTACCCGGACCGGGGAAAGGGCAAGGGCCGGTGGTGGCCACTGCACGTCGACCCGGACGACATCACCCGGATCTACCTGCGGGACCCGATCTCCCGCAGGTGGTATCCGCTCGAGTGGGAGCATGCCCGGTCGATGCAGATGCCGCTCAGTGAGGACGCGTTGGCATTCGCCCGCCGGTTGGCGAAGGCGAAGTACACCTACCCCGACGACCGGATCGCGGTCGCCGACCTGCTCGAGCGCTGGAATCTCGGCCTCGGGTCGAGCATGACCGAGCGGCGCATGGCGTTGCGTATGGCACGTGAGGACGCGGCACTCGACCTCGAACCGCCGCGCACGAACGAGGTGACCGGGCCGCCATCGGTGAGGCGTCATCTCGATCCGTCACACGGCGATACTGCACCCACGGTCGCAGCCTCAGAGGAGGGGATCGACGTCGGTGATGACGACGCCGAGGACGAGCCGGACCGGCCCGACGACGGCGACTTCTACGCCGATGCGCTGGAGTACCTGTGACGATCGCCCTGATCCGGCAGCACCTGCAGGACTTGGCGCCGCTGGGCAACGTGGCGCTCTCCCGCAAGGAGGGGTGGCGCGAGTTCGCCGACGCCCCTTCCCTGGTCGCGCCGGAGGTGCTGACCCGCCGGCAGCTGCGGGCGCTCACCGCGGACGACGCCGAGGTCTACAACCATTTTCGGCAGCTGTGGCACGCCAATTTGGGCCCGATCCGGACACCGCAACTGACCACGCTGCACGAGCAACTCTCGACCGTGGTCGACAGCAACCTCCAGTTCGGCGACAAGGCCAAGGGCGCGGTCGCGATCGACGCCTACCCCGGCCTGGGCAAGACGACATCGGTCCTGGCGTTCGCCAAGGATTTTCACCGCCGCGAGATCCGGATCAAGGGCACCCACACCCGCGATGGCCACCAGCGGTGGCCGGTGTGCCGGGTCGGGTTGACCGGCAACACCGGGCTCAAGGAGTTCAACCGGGCGATGCTCGAGTTCTACGCCCACCCCGGAAACACTCGCGGCACCAGCGCCGACCTGTCCCGTCGCGCCCTGGACTGTGTGACCTCGTGTGAGACCAGGCTTTTGGTGGTCGATGATCTGCATTTTCTCCGCGTGCACGCCACCAGCGGGGTGGAGATCAGCAACCATTTCAAGTACATCGCCAACGAGTTCCCGGTCACCGTGGTGTTCATCGGGGTCAGGCTGGCCCTCTTCCACGCCCTGCGCAAGGACCAGCCGCTGTCGGTGCACCGGCCGCGCGGCGCCGCCCG
>NZ_JBEOXI010000173.1:0-18117 GCF_040296465.1 Streptomyces sp. NPDC002130 | reverse complement strand
CGTCCGTCTTGAAGAAGTCCGCGCTCTTGAGGTGGCCGTCACGGTCGGCGTTGCCGGTCTCGATGCTGTCCATCACGACGTCGAGGGAGGCCGTCGAGCGCGACGGATCGGTGCCGTCGAGCCGGAGCGTGCCGGTGAAGTCCTGGAAGCTGCCCTTGACGTTCGTGACCATGGCGTGCCGGGCGGTGAAGCCGATGGTCGAGTGCGCGGGGTCGATCGTGTAGTCGCCGGTCAGGGCGGCCAGCTCGGGGCTCACGGGGCTCGCTGCGGTGGCGGTGCGGGCGTCGGTGCGGCTGAAGATGCTCATGGTCTGTGCTCCTTCTGTGCGTGATGTTGAATGTTTAACTACTCCAACGAGACCCACCGTAGACCTATTCCGTTCAATGTTCAACATCTTTGGGGCGGGGTCTCCTCCTCGCGTCTGCGGGCCCCTCTCGTTCCGCCGCTTGGCGCAATCACACGGCTCGCGGGGGTGGGCCCGCCCGGCGCGGTGCAGGACGGCCCGGGACCGGGTGGGCCCGGGATCGCGGGCCCGCCGAAGCCGGAGCGCCGGGCCTCGGCCGGCACCCGGTGCGGTGGCGGTGTCCGGCGAGACGGGGTTCCGTGTCAAGGGAGCGCATGGAGACAGACGAGACCACGGCGGACGCCCAGCGCAGGGGAGAGCGACTCGTGACACTCACCGGCTCCGGCTCGGCCTACGACCCACCGGCGGATCCCGCCCCGCGCCGCTCCACGGCCCCCGTTCCCGCCCGCGTGCACCAGTACGGGCCACCGAGACGTCTGGACCGGCGCGTGGCCCTGGTCACCGGCGCCTCCTCCGGCATCGGGGCGGCCACGGCCCGGCGTTTCGCGATGGACGGCTGGCAGCTGCTCCTCAGCGGACGCGACCGGCACCGCCTGCAGCAGACGGCGTCCGGGACCTCGGCCGTCGTGCTGCCCGCCGACCTCGCCGCCCCGGACGGCCCGCGCCTGCTGGCCCAGTCCGCGCTGCACACCACCGGCCGGATCGACGTCCTGGTCGCCGGGGCGGGCATGGGCTGGGCGGGCCCCTTCGCCGCCATGCCGCACACCGACATCGACCGGGTGCTGACCCTCGACCTCAACGCCACGCTGCACCTCGTGCGTGAGGTGCTGCCCTCCATGATCGCCGCCGGGCGGGGCCGCGTGGTGCTGCTCGGCTCGGTCGCCGGCTGCGTGGGCCTGCGCGAGGAGGCGGTGTACTCCGCCGCGAAGGCCGGCCTGGCCGCCTTCGCCGAGGCACTGCGCCAGGAACTGCGCGGGACGGGCGTGGGCGTCACCTTCGTCGTGCCCGGAGCCGTCGACACGCCCTTCCACACCCGCCGCGGCAGGCCCTACGACGGCACCCGCACCGGTCTCCTCTCGCCGGGCTGCGTGGCCGGCACGATCTGGGAGGCCGTCCGGCAGAACCGCGACGAGGCCTACGTCCCCACCTGGCTGACCGTCCCGGGCCGCGCCCGCGGCCTCGCACCGGGCCTCTACCGCCGCCTGCTGAACCGCTTCGGCTGACGGGCGCCGCGACAGCGCCGCAGTTCGTCGAGCTTTCCGGCTGACCGGCGTCGGTTTGCGCCGCCGTCCGGTGAGCCGTTTTCAGACCGGCGCCGGCTCTGTGCCGCGCAGAGCTGCATCGGCGGACTCGCGCCGGGGTTGTTCAGCCGTCTGCCGGGCTGCTTCGCCGTGCCCGTGCCGCTGCCTGGTGAGCGGCTTCGGCTGACCCGCCTCGGGTTTGTGCCGCCTCTGCTGAACAGCTTCGGCGGACCCGCGACGGGTGGTGCTCTGCCGCCCGTCGAGTTGTATCGGCCGACCCGTGCCGGGCTTGCTCCGCCGTCAGGTGGGCCGCATCGGCCACCCCCGCCGGGCTCGTGTCGCCGCCGCCGAACCACCAGGCGCCCCCCGCCCCCCTCGGCTGCCCGCCGTTCCCCCGTTCCGGGGACTCCGGCCGGATCCACCGTTCAGGTGGCCGTCTCCCCGTGGTACGGCATGGGCATGGCTCCCCAGCGTCGCGTCTTCCCCCGCCGCACGGCCGGGGCCGCCGCCCTGTTCCGGCCCGGCCGCCGCGCCCTGCTGCTCGCGGCCGCGGCCCTCGCGGCGACCGGGGGCGCGGCGCCGGTGCGCCGGAGCACCGACGTGCCCGGCGACCCGTACGACACCCTCCGCCGCCGCTGGCTCGGCCTCTCCCTCGGCACCGGCTACGACCCCGCCGCCGAGCCCTACGCCGCCCGGCTCGCCGAGACCGGCGCACTCGCCCGCGACCTGCACGCGAGCATGGCCCCGACGGCGAACTCGCTCTGGCCCGGCCACCCCTTCGACCCGCCGGCCGGCATCACCCTCGGCTACGCCCGCCTGTGGACCATGACCCGGGCCTACGTCCAGCAGGGCACCGGCTCCACCGCCGACCCCGGCCTCCTCGCCGGCATCCTGCGCGGCCTCGACCACCTCTCCGTCACCGTCTACAACCCCTCCACCACCCGCTGGGGCAACTGGTGGGAGTGGCAGATCGGCAGCCCCCGCCTGCTCACCGACATCACGGCCGCCCTGTACGAGGAGCTGGGGGAGGCCCGTGTCAGCGCCGCCTGCGCCGCCGTCGACCACTTCGTCCCCGACTCGGCCCTGGGCGACTACAGCGGCACCTCCACCGGCGCCAACCGCGTCGACCTGTGCCGCTCCGTCGCCCTGCGCGGCGTCCTCGGCCGCGACCCCGCCAAGATCGCCCTCGCCCGGGACGCGCTCTCCCCGGTGTTCCCGTACGTCACCCGGGGCGACGGCCTCTACGCCGACGGCTCCTTCGTCCAGCACACCTGGGTCGCCTACTCGGGCACGTACGGCCAGGTCATGCTCGACGGACTCGGCCGGCTCCTCGCCCTGCTCGCCGGATCCGACTGGGAGGTCACCGACCCGAACCGGCAGATCGTCCTCGACAGTGTCGAACGCGCCTACGCCCCGCTCATCCACGACGGTCTCGTCATGGACAGCGTCAACGGCCGGGCCATCAGCCGCGGCCACCTCACCGCCGACGACCGAAAGGTCCTGAGGAGCGACCACTACCACGGCCACCAGCTCATCGCCGCCATCGCCCTCCTCGCGGCCGGCGCGAGCCCGGCGGAACGGGACCGCTGGCACGCCCGGATCAAGGGGTGGATCGAACGGGACACCGTGAGCCCGATGCTGACGGCGCCCCAGTTCGGTGTCGCCGACCTGGCCCGGCTGCACACCATCGCCCGCTCACCCGCCCCTGCCGCGCCCGAATCCGCCGGGCACCACCTCTTCCCCGCCATGGACCGTGCCGTCCACCGCGGCCCCGGCTTCACCGTGAACATCGCCATGGCCAGCGACCGCATCGCCCACTACGAGTGCGGCAACGGCGAGAACCCCCGCGGCTGGCACACCGGCGCGGGCATGGTCAGCTGGTGGTCCGGCACGAACGACCAGTACACGGACTGGTTCTGGCCGACCGTCGACTGGTACCGGCTGCCCGGCACCACCGTCTCCACCAAACGGCTCGCCGACCGCGAAGGCGGCGAGTGGGGCACGGCCCGCCCGGACACGCGCTGGGTCGGCGGCACCACCGACGGCAGGTACGCGGCCCTGGGGCAGCACCTCAAGGGCCTCGGCTCCACCCTGGAGGCCCGCAAAACCTGGTTCTGCGTCGCGGACGCGGTGATCTGCCTGGGCGCCGGGATCACCTGCGCCGACGGCGTTCCGGTCGAGACGATCGTCGACAACCGCAACCTCGGCGCGTCCGGCACCCAGCGCTTCGTCAAGGGACCGCAGTGGGCCCACCTGGAGAACCACGGCGGCTGGCTCCTGCTCGGCCGCGAGCCGAAGGCGCTGCGCGAGGACCGCACCGGCGCCTGGTCCGACATCAACACCGGCAGCACGCGGGAGCGGCGCACCCGCCGCTGGCAGACCCTGTGGCTCGACCACGGCACCGACCCCGAGGACGCCACGTACGCCTACGTCCTGATGCCCGGGGCGTCCCGCCGGGCGGTCGCACGCCGGGCCGCCGACCGCCACTGGATGTCGGTGCTCGCCAACGACGCCGGCCGCCAGGCCGTCACCGTGCCCTCCCTCGGCTGCACGGCCGCGAACTTCTGGAGGGCCGGCACCGCGGGCCCCCTCACCGCCTCCGCCGCGGCGAGCGTGCTGACCGTCGTCCGGGGCCGCGCCGCTACCCTCTGCGTGAGCGAACCGCCCCGCACCGGCGAGCCCCTGGAGGTCGCCTGGGACCGCCCGGTCCGGCGCGTCGGCCGCGTGGACGAGACGGTCGAGGTGCTGTCCGTCGGCCGCGGGCTGCGCCTGCGCGTCACTCCGGGGACGGCATGCGCCACACATGTCTGTGAGGTGACTCTCGCCTGACCGCATTGTGCGACCCCTACAAGCGACACGCCCCCTGAGCAGTCAGAAAGGGTCAACCCCGTCAGAGTTCTGTTCAGGGGTACCAGGAAAACACGCCGGAGACTGTGAGGAGTCGACGGCCCGCATTCCTCGGTTGACTTCGTAAGGTCACTACATGACCGTTTTGGATGAGGCGCCGGGTGAGCCGACCGACGCGCGCGGACGCGTGGCCGAACTGCACGAGATCCGTGCGCAGGCGATGGCGGGACCGAGCGAGAAGGCGACCGAGGCGCAGCACGCCAAGGGCAAGCTGACCGCACGGGAGCGCATCGAACTCCTCCTCGACCCGGACTCCTTCCGGGAGGTCGAGCAGTTGCGCCGGCACCGGGCCACCGGCTTCGGCCTGGACGCCAAGAAGCCGTACACCGACGGTGTGATCACCGGCTGGGGCACGGTGGAGGGCCGCACGGTCTTCGTCTACGCGCACGACTTCCGCATCTTCGGCGGCGCGCTGGGCGAGGCCCACGCCACGAAGATCCACAAGATCATGGACATGGCCATCGCGGCCGGTGCCCCGCTGGTCTCGCTGAACGACGGCGCCGGCGCCCGTATCCAGGAGGGCGTCTCCGCCCTCGCCGGCTACGGCGGCATCTTCCAGCGCAACACCAAGGCCTCGGGCGTGATCCCGCAGATCTCGGTGATGCTCGGCCCGTGCGCCGGCGGCGCGGCCTACAGCCCCGCCCTCACCGACTTCGTCTTCATGGTCCGCGAGACCTCGCAGATGTTCATCACCGGCCCCGACGTCGTCAAGGCGGTCACCGGCGAGGAGATCACGCAGAACGGCCTGGGCGGCGCCGACGTCCATGCCGAGACCTCCGGTGTCTGCCACTTCGCCTACGACGACGAAGAGACCTGCATCGCCGAGGTCCGCTACCTCCTCTCCCTGCTCCCGCAGAACAACCGCGAGAACCCGCCCCGCTCGGAGTCCTCGGACGCGGCCGACCGCCGCTCGGACGTTCTCCTGGACCTGGTCCCGGCGGACGGCAACCGGCCGTACGACATGGCCAAGGTCATCGAGGAGATCGTCGACGACGGCGACTACCTGGAGGTCCACGAGCGCTGGGCCCGCAACATCATCTGCGCGCTGGGCCGGATGGACGGACAGGTCGTCGGCATCGTGGCGAACCAGCCCCAGGCCCTGGCGGGCGTGCTGGACATCGAGGCCTCCGAGAAGGCGGCCCGCTTCGTTCAGATGTGCGACGCGTTCAACATCCCGATCATCACTCTTCTGGACGTCCCCGGCTTCCTCCCGGGCGTCGACCAGGAGCACGGTGGCATCATCCGCCACGGCGCGAAGCTCCTCTACGCCTACTGCAACGCGACCGTGCCGAGGATCTCGCTGATCCTGCGCAAGGCCTACGGAGGTGCGTACATCGTCATGGACAGCCAGTCCATCGGTGCCGACCTCACCTACGCCTGGCCGACGAACGAGATCGCCGTCATGGGCGCCGAGGGCGCTGCCAACGTCATCTTCCGCCGCCAGATCGCCGAGGCCGAAGACCCCGAGGCCATGCGGGCCCGCATGGTCAAGGAGTACAAGTCCGAGCTGATGCACCCCTACTACGCGGCCGAACGCGGCCTGGTCGACGACGTCATCGACCCCGCCGAGACCCGCGAGGTGCTGATCAAGTCCCTCGCCATGCTCCAGACCAAGCACGCGGACCTGCCGTCCCGCAAGCACGGCAACCCGCCGCAGTAACCCGGCGGACATCTTCCTCACGGAGACTGACACCCATGGAATCGCCTGACATCCGCGTCGAAAAGGGCCACGCCGAGCCCGAGGAGGTCGCCGCCATCACGGCCATCCTCCTGGCCCGCGCCGCCGCCCGCCCCGCTGACCCGACCCCGGCCCACCGCGGCCGCATCAAGGCAGGCTGGCGCCGCCTGGAACGCGAGCCCGGCTTCCGCGCCCCGCACAGCTGGCGCTGACCCATCTTCGCTAAAAGGGGCCCCTCCACACGGAGGGGCCCCTTTTAGCGATGCCCAAGGGGGCGCGCCGTCAGGGGCGCGGGGAACTGCGCGACAAGCCCCCACGACCCGCACCCGGCAACGCAACAGCCCCCGGCAGCCCAAAGGCCGCCAGGGGCTGTCCCACAGCAACGAAGAACTACCGCAGTCGAGCCATCAACGCGTGCTCGACCAGCGTGATCAACGCAGACTTCGCATCGGCCCGATGCCGCGCGTCCGTCGTGATGATCGGAGTGTCCGGCCCGATCTGGAGCGCTTCCCGGACCTCGTCCGGCGTGTACGGCTGCTGTCCGTCGAAGCCGTTCAGCGCGATGACGAACGGCAGACCGCTGTTCTCGAAGTAGTCGACCGCGGGGAAGCAGTCGGCGAGCCTCCTCGTGTCGACCAGCACGATCGCGCCGATGGCGCCGCGCACCAGGTCGTCCCACATGAACCAGAAGCGGTCCTGGCCCGGTGTACCGAACAGGTACAGGATCAGGTCCTGGTCCAGGGTGATACGGCCGAAGTCCATGGCCACCGTGGTGGTGGTCTTGTCCCCGGTGTGGGTGAGGTCGTCGATGCCGGCCGAAGCGGACGTCATGACGGCCTCGGTGCGCAGCGGGTTGATCTCCGAGACGGCACCCACGAACGTGGTCTTGCCCACGCCGAAGCCGCCAGCCACCACGATCTTCGCGGACGTGGTGGAGCGGGAAGGCCCTCCGCTAGAGCTTGCGAAGTCCACTGAGCACCCTTTCGAGCAGTGTCACGTCTGGCTGGCCGCCGGCGTTCTCGTCGCCGCCGGGCTGATGGATGGCGACCAGTCCCGCCTCCGCCAAGTCGGCGACGAGGATCCTGGCCACGCCGAGAGGGATCGTGAGGAGCGCCGAGATCTCGGCGACCGACTTGATTTCCCGGCAGAGGTTGCAGATCCGCTGATGCTCGGGCAACTGGCCCTGCATCTGGTGCGGCTGCGCAGTGGTGTGCACCAGCGCCTCGATGGCGAGCTGGTAGCGGGGGCGGGTCCGGCCGCCGGTCATGGCGTACGGGCGCACCAACGGATTGTGATTGTTCGACGCCCCGCCGGGCGTCGGCTCGGGGCTGCGGCGCTGCGGCTGCACAGGCTGGATACGCGGGGCCGGCGGCTGGTCGTACGGCGACGGGCCGGGGCCCTGCGGCGCGTACGGCTGCCGGTGGCTCGGTGCGGAGGGGAAGTTGTAACGGTTCGGGTTCTGGCCACCGTCGCCCTGGCCCTGGGCAGGGCCGTACGACCAGTTGCCCGAAGACGAACCGCCTGGGGGTGTTGCCACTTTCTCCTCCTCCGACTGTGCCTGGCACCCATCGCTGTGGAGCCGCGTCCCGAAACCTTACGGCCCCGGGACGCCAAAACGCACCGTCCGTCTACTAGTTGAGCAGGCTCCCCTGGAGCTCTGCACGAAGGTCCGGTGTCAGGACCGTACCGGCTCGGTCGACCAGCAGCGCCATCTCGTACCCGATGAGGCCGATGTCCGCCTCGGGATGAGCGAGAACGGCCAGCGACGATCCGTCGGATACGGACATGATGAAGAGGAATCCCCGCTCCATCTCCACAACGGTCTGGTTCACGGCGCCTCCCTCGAAGATCCGGGAAGCGCCCGCCGTCAGCGACGTCAGACCGGAGGCGACGGCCGCGAGCTGGTCGGCGCGGTCGCGGGGGAAGCCTTCGGACATCGCCAGAAGGAGTCCGTCGGCGGAGACCACCACCGTGTGGGACACCCCCGGGGTGTTGTCCACGAAGTTGGTGATCAACCAGTTCAGGTTCTGTGCCGCCTGGCTCATCGGGCTCACACTAACGCTCCTGGTTGTAGGTGCTGTCAGGACCGAAGCCCTGGCCGTTCGTTTCACTGCCTGCGCTGCGTCCGCGCTGGACGCCTCGACGCAGGTTGCTCAGCCTGCCCCGGACGTCCTCCGGGGCGCGGGAGACCTGTGGGCCTCCCTGGGGAGTGCTTTCGGCGGCACCCTCGATCAGGTTCGCCTTGGGTACCCGCCTCGGCAGGCCGGAGGAGGTGACCCCGCCCGCCTTGGGCTTCCGGAGCTGCGAGGCCTGCTGCCACCGCTCGTCGTTGGCCGAGCGCCAGTCGTCGCCGTTGCTCTCCGGAGCGGAGGCCGGCGGTTCCTGGCTCACCTGCCGTGCGCCACCCGTACCGTTCGCACCGCTCGCGGTGGGTCCACGGCGGGGAAGCCCGGCGTCGGTCATCGTGTGAGCGGCGGAGGGGCTCGATCCCGGACGGTCGAAGCCTACGCGGTCCTGCTCACTTGCGTCAGCGGCCTGGGCAGATTCCGTTTCCGGGGCCTGAGAAGAGTACTGGCTCGGGTAGCCGTTCTGGTAACCGTCCTGCTGCGGCCAGTCGTCCTGGTGACGCCGCTGCTCGAACGCGGCGAAACCGCCCGCGCCGCCCGCACCCTGACCCGAGGGCTCCTCCTGGGCCGGCTCCGCATAGGAGGGCTCCGGGTAGCCGCCGTTCGGCGAGAAGGTGTCGTTCTGCGGCATGTTGCCGTTCGGCGCGTAGTACTGCTCGCCGTAGGCAGACGGCTGCGGCTCCTCGTACGCCGTGTGCCGCTGCTCGTCGTACGACGGCTGCTGCTGCTCGTACGGCGCCTGACGGTCGTACGCGGACGCCTGCTGCTCCGGGTAGCCGCTCTGGCCGGTGTCGTAGGCCTGCCCGGCGTCGTAGCCCTGCTGCCCGTTGTACTCGTCGCGGTAGCCGGTCGCCTGGGAGGGCTCCTGGCTGCTCTGCGCGGGCAGCGCGGGCTGCTCGTGCGACTGGGCCTCCAGGGCCGCCCTGCGCTCCTCACGCATCAGGGAGCGGCCCACGGGGTCCAGCTCCCGTATGTCGTCGGGGACGTCGGAGTAGCGGCTGTCGTCGAAGCCGAGTTCCGCGGCCGTGCGCATGGGCTGCTGGTTGAAGTTCTCGCCGCCGAAGTTCTGCTCCGGGATGATCTGCGAGACGGTGAACTCGTCGCGGTCCACGTGCTGCTCGCCACCACCACCGTGGGTGATCGCGTCCGGCAGCATGACCAGCGAGGTGGTGCCGGCCTGCTCGCCCGAGGGGCGCAGCTGGACACGGATGCCGTGCCGGTCGGACAGCCGGCCGACCACGAACAGACCCATGCGCTGCGAGATCGCGGCGTCCACGGTCGGCGGGTTGGCCAGCTTGTGGTTGATGTCCGCGAAGTCCTCGGCGGTGAGGCCGATGCCCTTGTCGTGGATCTCGATCATGACGCGGCCGTCGGGAAGACGGGTGGCGGTCACGCGGACCTTGGTCTGCGGGGAGGAGAACGTCGTCGCGTTCTCCAGCAGCTCGGCGAGCAGGTGCACGAGGTCGGTCACGGCGCGGCCGTGGATCTCGGCCTCCGGGACGCCGGAGAGCTCGATGCGCTCGTACTGCTCCACCTCGGAGGAGGCGGCGCGCAGCACGTCGACCAGCGGCACCGGCTGGTCCCAGCGGCGGCCGGGCTCCTCGCCGGCGAGGACGAGGAGGTTCTCGCCGTTGCGGCGCATACGGGTCGCGAGGTGGTCCAGGCGGAAGAGGTTCTCCAGCTGGTCCGGGTCGGCCTCGTTGTTCTCCAGGTCGGTGATCAGGGTCAGCTGGCCCTCGATCAGCGACTGGTTGCGGCGCGACAGGTTGGTGAAGATCGCGTTGATGTTGCCCCGCAGCAGGGCCTGCTCGGCGGCGAGCCGGATGGCCTCACGGTGGACCTGGTCGAAGGCGCGGGCGACCTCGCCGATCTCGTCCGTGGTGGAGATCGGGATGGGGGCGACACGGGTGTCGACGCGGCCGGGGTCGGTGCGCGAGAGCTGGTCGACCAGCATCGGCAGACGCTGCTCGGCGATACCGAAGGCGGCGTTGCGCAGCTGGCGCATCGAGCGGCTCATCTGGCGGGCGACCGCGCCGGCCAGGATGAAGGCCAGGAGCAGGGCGACCACGACGGCGGCACCGGTGATGTAGGCGTCACGCTGGGCGTCGTCGGCGATCTCGGAGGCCTCGTTCACCGCGCGGTCGGCGAGCTCGGTCTCGATCTTGTCGTACGCGTTGAACTTCAGCGTCGTGACGGCCCACCAGTTCTGCGCGGTGATGCCTCGCTGGGCGAGGGCGGCGCGCTCGCTCGGGTCCGTGGAGGGCAGCGACGCGATCCTGGCCACCATCGTGGTGGGACTGGCGGGCGGCGGTACGTAGTCCGGGTCCTTGGCCTTGGCCTCGGCGGCCATCCGCGCGCCGTCGGCCTTGATCTGCTTCTCCGCGGCCGTCAGCTTGGCGAAGTCCGCCTCGGTGCCGCCGCTCTCGTACTCCTGGATGGCGATGCGCTCCAGGTAGGCGTACGAGGACAGAGCGATGCGCTGGCTGGCCAGGTTGCCGCCGTCCGGGCCGGGCTTGATCAGGATGTGCATGCCGATGGAGCGCTGGAGGGAGAGAGCGCCCTTGGTCAGCGAGATGGCGTAGACGGTACGGCCGTAGCTGGTGATGTTGCCGGTGCCCAGGCCGAGTTCGTTGGCGAACTCCAGCAGCCTGTGTTCGACCTCGACGTAGCCCTCTTCGGTCTGCACGCCCTTGAGCTGGCTGGTGTAGGCGGCCGCTCGCAGCTGCGTCAGCTCCGGCTCCGCCTCACGGAAGCGATCCAGGCGCCGCTGGAGGCCCGGCCGGTCGGGCATGTTCTTGACGGCCTCGTCGAAGGCGTCGGCCGCCTTGTCGGTGTTGGCACGGGCCTTGACGACCGTCGGGTCCTTCACGCCCTTGCCCTGGAGCAGGGGTGCGGCGGTCACGTCGCGCTCGGTGAGCAGTTCGTTGCCGTAGGTCAGGGCGGCGCGGACCAGGCGCGCGGTGTTCTCCGCGTCCTCGGCCTCCTGCCAGGTGTCGATCGAGCTCTTCACCTGGAAGCCGCCCATGACGAGGCCGACCACCACGGGTATGAGCAGGATCGCGTTCAGCCTGGTCGCCACACGCCAGTTGCGCGGGGAGAGACGGCCGCCGCTCTCGGCGGGCGCGGCCGTCGGTTCCGAACCGGGCACGGGGGCGGGCGCCGCTGTGCGCGGCGGCGGGGTGAAGTTGCCCCGGGCCGACGGCTCGGGACTGTTCTTGCTTCGCCTCACTCGACCAACAACCTCTCGGCGGTCGGCACCAACGTTGTGCCGCAGTGTTCAGAGCCCAACACGCCTCGATGGACGAGTGCGTCATTGACTATTGGGCAGTTCAGGCATTCCAGCACGACGACCTGCGCTCTTCCAAACAGTCCGGGGCGGGGATTCGACGTGATGTAAGCCCCAGATAAAACGGTCATAAAGAGCGAGCCCCGCCAAAAGGCGGGGCCGTTGTGAGCGCAGCGAGACCGGATGTGCGCGACGCGTGGCCGTACCACCAGATTCCTCTGCCGAAACGTTATGAACACCTTGGCCGACCGTGTCAAAGGACACAGCGGGCTCCGGTGTATCTACGACAACTGCCGTATGGCGCTCCTGAATTGGGTGCTACCTCAGTCGTGCCATCAGAGCGTGCTCGACCAGCGTGATCAGGGCACTCTTCGCATCGGCCCGGTGCCGGGCGTCCGTCGTGATGATCGGGGTGTCGGGTCCGATCTGCAGCGCCTCGCGCACCTCTTCGGGCTGGTAGGGCTGCTGTCCGTCGAAGCCGTTCAGCGCGACGACGAAGGGCAGACCGCTGTTCTCGAAGTAGTCGACGGCCGGGAAGCAGTCGGCCAGGCGCCGGGTGTCCACGAGCACCACCGCGCCGATGGCGCCGCGCACCAGGTCGTCCCACATGAACCAGAAGCGGTCCTGGCCCGGCGTACCGAACAGGTACAGGATCAGGTCCTGGTCCAGGGTGATGCGGCCGAAGTCCATGGCCACCGTGGTGGTGGTCTTGTCCCCGGTGTGGGTGAGGTCGTCGATGCCGGCCGAAGCGGACGTCATGACGGCCTCGGTGCGCAGCGGGTTGATCTCCGAGACGGCACCCACGAACGTGGTCTTGCCCACGCCGAAGCCGCCAGCCACCACTATCTTCGCTGAAGTGGTGGACCGTCCCGCGTCAGAGCTTGCGAAGTCCACTGAGCACCCTTTCGAGCAGTGTCACGTCCGGCGCGCCGGTGGCGTCGTCGCCGCCCGGCTGGTGGATCGCGACGAGACCGGCCTCGGCGAGGTCCGCGACCAGGATCCGGGCCACGCCCAGCGGCATGTTGAGCAGCGCCGACACCTCGGCCACCGACTTGACCTCACGGCACAGGTGGCAGATCCGCTGGTGCTCCGGGAGCAGCCCCATGAGCGCGGCGGGGTCCGCGGTCGTACTGATGAGTGCCTCGATCGCCAGCTGGTAGCGCGGCCGGGTCCGGCCGCCGGTCATGGCATAAGGCCGGACCAGCGGCTGGTCGCCCTCGTCCTCGTACGGCTCCGCGTACGGATCATGAGAGGCGGTGGGCGGGGTCATGGGTCCTCCGGGCGGGACAGCAAGTCGGTCAGCAAGCCGTCTGACGGGGCCTGTGTGGGGTGTGTGGCGGCCGGACGGTGATGTGGTGAGACGGGTGGTGCCGGGGCCGATCAGTGGAGCAGACTGCCTTGGAGCTCAGCCCTGAGGTCGGGCGTGAGGACCGCGCCCGCGCGGTCGACCAGGAGCGCCATCTCGTAGCCGACGAGGCCGATGTCGCACTCGGGGTGGGCGAGTACCGCGAGGGACGAGCCGTCCGAGACGGACATGAGGAAGAGGAATCCCCGCTCCATCTCCACGACCGTCTGCGCCACCTCGCCTCCCTCGAAGATCCGGGAAGCGCCTGCCGTCAGGGACGTCAGACCCGAGGCGACGGCCGCGAGCTGGTCCGCACGGTCGCGCGGGAAGCCCTCCGACAGCGCCAGGAGGAGACCGTCGGCGGACACGACGACGGTGTGGGACACCCCGGGGGTGTTGTCCACGAAGTTGGTGATCAACCAGTTGAGATTCTGTGCCGCCTGGCTCATCGGACTCAACTAACGCTCCTGCTGGTGAGTGGGCCGTGGGTGGCTGCCGGTCTGGGTGGACCCGGCCTGACGACCCTGTGCGATTCCCCGACGGAGATTGGTCAGCCGGCCGCGCACGTCATCGGGTGCGCGCGAGACCTGCGGACCGCTCTGGTGGGTTTGCTGCTGCGCCGTGCCCGGGACGAGGTTGGCCCGGGGTACCCGGCGCGGCAGGCCGGAGGTGGTGACACCACCCGCGGCGGGCTGACGGACTCGCTCGGCCTGGCGGACGAGGTCGTCGTTCGGCGAGGTGCGCCAGCCGGCGGGGGCGGACCGCTGCGGACCGGTGGGTCCCTGCGGTTGCTGGGATTGCTGCGGGGCGGCCGGGGCGGAGCCGTTGTTCTGCGGCTGCTGCTCCTGCTGGCCGTGGAACCAGTTGGTCTCCAGCGTGTCGTACAGCGGCGTACGACCGTCGCCCGGGCCGGACGCCGGCGGCAGGGCCTCGGGCTCCTGCCGGACCGGCCGGGCCTGCGGGGCGGGCGGACGCGGGGCACCGAAGTCGGCCGGACCCCGGCCGCCGCCCGCCTGCGGCCGCTCGAACCGGCCCGTGCCCGCGGGGTCGGCCGGCGTGGCCGGACCCGGGAGGGTGGGCCGCCCGGCGCCGTTGTCCTGGCGGGGCGCGGGGTACTGGCCGGTCGAGCCGTTGTCCTGGCGCTGGGCCGGGTACTGGCTGCCGTTGTCCTGGCGGGGCGCGTACTGGCCGGTGGAGCCGTTGTCCTGGCGCGGGGCGTACTGGTTGCCGTTGTCCTGCCGGGGCGCGGGGTACTGGCCTGTGGAGCCGTTGTCGTAGGACTGCGGCGCCGGGTACTGGCCCGACGCGGACGAGGTGTCGCTGCGGCCGCCGGGGGTGCCGAAGACGTCCGGGCGGACGAACGCGCCCTGGCCCTGCGAGGTGTTCGCGCCGGGGCCGAACGGGTCCGCCTGCTGGGGAACGCCGAAGTCGGCCGGGGAGCCGAGGCCCTGCCGGTCGTTGTCGCGCGGCACGGCCGGCATCTCCGCCGTCGTGCCGGGGCCCTGCCGGTCGTCGACGCGAGGCAGCGAAGACGTACGGGTGAGGTCCGGCTCCTCGTGCCCGCGCGGGGCGTCCAGCGAGGCGCGCGGCGCCGGCGGCTGGGCGTTCTCGTCGCTCCAGCTCGGCACGCGCGGCTGCGCGTCACCACCGGGCAGCTCGGCACGCGGTCCGCCGCGCGGCGGCAGCTGCGGCCTGCGGCCCGTGCCCTGCTCGGTGTCGCCGCCCTGCTTCTTGCGGCTCCGGCCTCCGCCGAAGGCGTCCTGGCCCTGCGGCCCGTTGGCGCCGGCCGCCTGCAGACCCTGCGGGGCACCCGGGGCCTGCTGGCCGTACCCGGTGCCCGTGGGAGCGGGACGGCCCTGCGAGGAACCACCCTGCTCGAACGCCGAGGTGCCGGGACCCTGCGGTCCGCGCGCTCCACCGGGCGCTCCCGGACGGCCACCGTCCGCGTCGCGCCCGGGCAGCGCGGCCCGCGGACCCTGACCGGAAGCGAGCCGGCCACCGCCGGAGGCACCGCCACCGAAGGCCCCGCCGGACGCACCGGCGCCGAGGGCACCGCCGCCCTGGCCCGCCCCGGCGGCACGCCGGGCCGCGGCCGCACCGGCGGCGGCCTGCGCGGCGGCGGGACCACCACCGACGGGAGGCTGACCGGGCTGCTTGGGCTGGGGCTTCCTGCCGCCCTGTGCGACGTCGACGGGCAGCATGACCAGCGCGGTCGTACCACCGGAGTCGGACGGGCGCAGCTGGATGCGGATGCCGTGCCGCTGCGACAGACGACCGACCACGAAGAGGCCCATGCGGCGGGAGACGGAGACGTCCACCGTCGGGGGAGAGGCGAGCCGCTCGTTGATCGCCGCCAGGTCCTCCGGCGACAGACCGATACCGGTGTCGTGGATCTCGATCAGCACACGGCCGTCGGGCAGCGCGTGACCGGTGACCTTGACCTTGGTCTGCGGCGAGGAGAAGGAGGTCGCGTTCTCCAGCAGCTCGGCAAGCAGGTGCACGAGGTCGTTGACCACGCGGCCGGCCACTTCGGTGGTCGGCACGGAGGCCAGCTCGATGCGCTCGTACTGCTCCACCTCGGACGCGGCGGCGCGGAGCACGTCGACCAGCGGGACCGGGCGGGTCCAGCGGCGGCCGGGCTCCTCACCCGCGAGGACGAGGAGGTTCTCACCGTTACGGCGCATACGCGTGGCGAGGTGGTCGAGCTTGAACAACGAGGACAGCTGGTCCGGGTCGGCCTCGCGGGACTCCAGCTCGGAGATCAGCGACAGCTGGCGCTGGATCAGACCCTGGGAGCGGCGCGAGAGGTTGGTGAACATCGCGTTGACGTTGCCCCGCAGCAGGGCCTGCTCGGCGGCGAGGCGGACCGCCTCGCGGTGCACGTCGTCGAAGGCCGCGGCCACCCGGCCGATCTCGTCCCGGGAGTGCACGCCGACCGACTCCACGGACGTGTCGACGTCCTGCGGGTCGGACTCGGAGAGCTGCTTGACCAGCTCGGGCAGACGGTCGGAGGCGACCTTGGTCGCGGTGTCCTCCAGGCGGCGCAGCGAGCGGATCATGGACCGCGCCACGACGAAGGCGCCGACCAGCGACACGCCGAGCACGATCAGGATCAGGGCACCGGAGATGATCGCGTCGCGCTCGGTGGCGCTGCGCAGCTCGCGGGCCTTCTGCTCCATCTCCTCGAGCAGCGTGTGCTCGATGTTCTTCATCTGCTGGATCTTGGTGGAGCTGTCGTCCAGCCAGTCGCGGTAGGACCGCTTGTCCTGCTGGGCGAGACCGCTCGCGGAGACCAGGGCGCGACCCGCGTAGGTGTCGGTCGCCTTGATCGTGGAGTTGCCGCCATCCTCGATGGGCTTGAGCAGCTCGGCGGCGGCGTCCTCGCCGTAGATGCTCTTGAAGCTGCGGATCTCGGACTTCTGGCTCTCCAGGGCCGACTCGGCGTAGAGCCGGTCGTTCGGCGAGAGCTTGCCGGTCGTGGTGTTGCTCGCCGGCAGTGCCGCCGCCAGGGCCGCGCGCTGGATCGAGGAGTACTCCTTGGCGGAGGAGAACGCCGCGAGCGCACGCGTGCGCTGGATCATGTCCGGGTTGCTGGTCGCCTCGGCCATGTCCTGGGAGAGGTCGATCAGGTTCTCGATCAGACGGTGGTACGCCTCGATCGTCTGCGTGGAGTTGTCCTCGGAGGCGTAGGCGCCCTTGCGGATCTGCTCCAGGTCGCCGAGCTCGCCGGCGAGCTGGACGAGGTACTCGCGGACGCCCTTGAGGTTGCCGTCCTTGCTGGCGCCGTCGATCTCCTCGGAACTGTCGAGGAAGTTCTTCCTCGCCCGGTCGGTCTTCTCGCGAAGTCCCTTGACCGTGAAGTCGCTCGCCTTGCCGCCGTGCGCCAGCGGGCCGGCCGACTGGTCGCGCTCCTCCTGGAGCGCGGCCGACAGCTCGGTGGCCTGCTTGGTCATGTCCGTCAGCAGCTTCATGTTGTCGAGCTGCTGGATGTCGTCCATGGACTGGTCGATACGCAGCGCGCCCAGCGAGGTGGCCGCGACCACCGGGAGGGCGAGCAGCGACACCAGTCGCGTGGAGATGCGCCAGTTGCGCAGGGCTATTCGCGGCCCCGGGCCGGTCGGGCCCGTCGGCGGCTTCAGCGCCGGGGAAGACCCCGCGGCCCCCGACGGGGCCGACGTACCGGCGCGCGCGGAGCGCTCACCGCCGTCACCGGCCGGGCCCTGGTTCTGGGCGTGCTGGGGCGCGGGGCCGCCTTTCACGGGGCCAGTCCCGCCGTGCGGCTCCGGCTCCGCCGAAGCGCTGCCATCCCTCTTGAAACGTCCCTGCACTAGCGTCGCAACCTCTGGACCAGGCACCCCGTCGCCTGAACGGCGGGGCACGGTGTCGGCGTTCTGGGGACGCCCTGAAAAACGCCCCCGTGGTGGTCGTGAGTGACCGGCGCTGGCTTCCCCTTCTCACCGCCACTCGGCGCGTCTGTGCGCCCCCTGTGCGCCGGCTCGATCCTGCGGCGGTCCGTGAGATTCCAGCACAGCACAGGATCTCCAACAAGGCCCGTAGGCCGAGCCGTGATGTAGGTGACACCACGTGAGTGACGGATCACCGGTCGTAGAAAGCGAGTTCGCCCATTTCGGGCGTAAGCCCGCGAGTCGACGAGCCGCGCCGGGTGTCCCAGTCGCCATGATCAGCAGCGGAATGATGGCTTCAGTGGGCCAATGTCCGTTTCGTTGGGGTGGAGCGCGAGTCCGGATTGACCGATTCGCCCTCTGATTCGTGAGAAAACTCACATGCCGATCATGACCCCTGCGCGACGGGGCCGGGGAATCGGATGTTTAGCCTGACGCTTTACAGCGATGGCACAACCGACAACCCGCGCCCGAGCGGGGGTTCACACCCTCCGGGCGCCGTCACAGGACAGGGTCAAGTAAACAGTGAAGACGACGACGATGTTCCACAAGATCGCCAACCCGCGACGCACGACGCTGGCACACCTGGACGACGCCGACGAACTGCAGACGCCGGAGCAGCCGGAGCACCCCGTCGAACTGCCGGCCCAGACCGCAAACCCCAAGCGCACCGTCCTCATGGAGATCCCCGTCGCGGCCGCCGCGGCCGCGGAGTGACACCAGCTAGTACGCGTGCCGGCCGCCGGATGCTCACGGCGGCGGCAACCGGATTTCCGAGGGGCGCCCCCGTACGGGGGCGCCCCTTCGCACGTGACGGGGCGCCCCCT